>CACYBV010000104.1 GCA_902772745.1 uncultured Eubacteriales bacterium | reverse complement strand
GATCATCAGATGCGCCGCATACAGATAGAATGTATAACTCATCCACCTCATGGGCTTCGGAAACCGCACCGCTCCAAGTGAAAACCAGATACAAATCCCGATCAGAAGGCGCAGAAACTGCACCGCAAAGAACGACGGTTTTATCAGGTACCACAGGACAAGGCCCGCAGCTGGGATTCCGAAAAGGAAAGCTTTCCGAACCGGCAGTTTTCCGTATTCGAAGATTTCCCTGAAATGAAGAGACGCAAAACCGCCGGCAAGATAGGCAATGATATAATGCAGCAGATAATACGGAAAAGCCGTCCACCCTGGGAGCCTCACGAAGCTCAGACCGAGAACAGCCAAAAACACCAGAATAACAGTGATCAGGCCTGCTGCCCTCTTTCTCAGGAGAAACCAGAGCGCCGGTGCAAGCATCGTATAAACAATCAGGTACTGCATGAACCAGAAAACCGGCAGGTATTTATAGTTGAACGCCGCCTGAAGGAACTCGGAAAGTGTAAAGGGAACTGTCGTTCCGGCAAAAGCGCCCTTTGTAAGCGGAAGGGTTCTCAGCAGCATCTCTGCAAAATAATACAGCAGGTTCCAAAGTAAAAAAGGTATTACCAGAGAGAACAGACGGCTTTTCCATTTTCGAAGCATCTGGTCCGGCTGATAGTTTCGGAAAAAGAGATATCCCGACAGGAAAAAGAAAGCCGGAACCGCGATAATCGAAAAGATATCGCACAGCTGATCCTGAAGCGCGGCAATTCCCGGTGCCGAAAGGACGTCAAAATAGTCCGTATTGCGGCAATGGGCATAAATCACCAGAATACAGAGGATGCTTTTCAGCCAGGTAATGCGCCGGGAAACAAGCGTGTCCATTTTCTGTACTGCCTGCGTTTCTCCCACTGAATCACCTCGTTACATATTCCGCAAGCGCCAGCGCGATATCGAAATGCCCGACGTCATGCTGTGTGCCCTTCTTCTGCCCGGGTTTCTTTCTCTGGTCCCATTTCGGCGCGTCGAGAAGATCTCCGGAGGTGAAGAACTGGTAGAGCTCCAGGCCGCGGAAATCGCACATGGCCTGAAGTGCCGCACATTCCATCTCGACCGAAATGCAGCCGTCCGCCTTATGCTTTTCGAAGTTGTTGCGGGTCTCGCGGTAGAAGGAATCCGTCGTCCAGGTTTTGCCGAGGACATAAGGGATTCCGTTCTCCTCCATGCAGGCTGCAATCTCGTCCGCATTCTTTACAGTCACATAATCGGAAGCCGGCATGTAGTGGTAGGAAGTGCCCTCGTCGCGATATGCTTCCGTCGGAATCATCACCTTTCCGTGGGCGATTTCCTTATTGAGACAGCCCGCACCGCCGAAGACGATGTATTTCCTGCAGTCGAGACAGCTCAGGGTGTCTTCGACCGATCCGACACATGCAGGTGCCCCGACGTAGGTTTTGTAGAAAGCGATTTTCTTATCGCCCAGCATGAGCTGCCATACGGGTGTGCGGCCGGTAGCGAACCAGAATTCGGCGATCTCCTCACAGTCGTAGTTCTCCACAACATATTTCTCGATTTCGTGGGAAAATGTCAGGATACAGGCGTCAACTTTCGGTGCGTTCTCTGCCCTCTGCGGATTGATGATCGCCGGGGACCCGTTATCAAAGCTTTCTGTGATCATACTCTTTTTCTCCTGTTTCATGTATATATTCTGTCATTGCGAGCGCAGCCAGGGGATCTCATACGGAAGAGGATACCCTTAATTATGGGATGTTTCGGCTGCTCTTCGCTCCATTTTTACATGGCATCAGATTTTACAGCTTATTCCTCTGGATCTTCCCCGAGATCGACTTCGGCAGCTCGTCGCGGAACACGACCTTCCTCGGGTACTTATACGGCGCAGTATGTTCCTTGACGTAATTCTGGATCTCCTTTGCAAGCTCGGGCGTTCCGACAGTTCCCTTGACAAGTACGATCGATGCCTTGACGATCTGGCCGCGGATTTCATCGGGTTCCGCGGAAACGCCGCACTCCAGCACATACGGAAGCTGCATGATGACATCCTCGATCTCGAACGGCCCGATTCGGTATCCGGAGGACTTGATGATATCGTCTGTACGGCCGACGTACCAGAAGTAGCCGTCCTCATCGCGCCACGCGGTATCGCCGGTGTGATAAAAACCGTCGTGGATCGCCTCATTGGTTTTCTCAACGTCCATGTAGTAGTCTTTGAAGAGGCCGACCGGATAATTCTCGTCGATTTTGATGACAATCTCGCCGACTTCACCGGCAGGAACCTCTTTTCCGTCCGGATCCACAAGGTGCACGTCGTACTGCGGAGAAGCCTTGCCCATGGAGCCCGGTTTGATCGGGTTCCCGGCGAAATTCGCAACCGTCAGCGTGGTCTCGGTCTGGCCGAAGCCCTCGTAGATTTCGATGCCGGTCTGATCGTGGAAAATCTTTGCGACCTCGAGGTTCAGCGCTTCGCCCGCGGTTGTCATATGCCGGATCGACGAGAGGTCGTATTTACTGATGTCCTCGCGGATCATCATCCGAAGCATTGTCGGCGGTGCACAGAAAGTTGTGATATTGTATTTCTGGAACAGCGGAAGGATATCGGATGCGTCGAAGCGGTCAAAGTCGTAGACAAATACCGCGCCTTCGCACATCCACTGGCCATAGAGCTTGCCCCACAGGGACTTGCCCCAGCCGGTGTCCGAAATTGTGAAATGCAGGCCGTTCGGCTCGCAGCGATGCCAGTACCGGGCGGTCATGAAATGTCCCAGCGAATAGGTATGCTTGTGCTCGACCATCTTGGGGTTTCCGGTCGTACCGGAACTGAAGAACATCACCGCCGTTTCGTCGCCAGCCGGCGTATCAAAGGTCCGGTTGAAGCGGGAACTGTACATCTTGTATTCTCCGTCAAAGTCATGCCAGCCTTCCCGCGCGCCGCCGACCATAACGAAAAGATTGACCGTCGGCGCCTGTTCCGCCGCCTTCATCGCGATCTCCGCCGTATCGCCGTCCGCCGTGCAGACAATCGCTGAAATGCCGGCCGAATTGTAGCGGTACACGAAGTCATGTTCCTTCAGCAGGAAGGTCGCCGGGACCGCAATCGCGCCGAGTTTATGAAGGCCGACCATCGCGAACCAGAATTCGTAATGGCGTTTCAGGACGAGCATGACGCGGTCGCCTTTTTTGACGCCGAGCGCCTTGAAATAGTTTGCCGCCCGGTTGGAATCCTTCTTGATGTCCAGGAAACTGAAGCGGTGTTCGTTTTTGTCATGGTCGAGATGGATCATCGCAAGCTTCTCCGGATAGGTGTCGGCGATTTTATCCACGACATCGAAGCCGAAATTGAAGCGTTCGGTATTCTTGAACGTCACTTTCTTCGGTGAGCCGCTGTCATTCTCCTCGACATCCACGAACTCCTCTACGAGAAGAGGCGTGCGGGAGTACTCTTCCTCCTCTTCGGGAGAGATCGGGCTGATAATCAGCGTTTCCTCGGTCTCTTCGCCCGGCAGGATCATTGCCAGAAACACACAGTCCTTTCCGTCGACCGCGATCATACCATGCGGCGCCGAACTGTTGTAGAAAATGCTGTCGCCCTCATGCAGGACTTCGCGCCGTCCGCCGACCTCGACAAGAAGCGTTCCGGAAACGATGTAGTCGAATTCCTGTCCGCCGTGGGTCGAGCAGTGGATCGGCTGATGCTGCAGCTCTTCCGAATACTCATAACGCACCCAGTAAGGCTCCGCGATCTTGCCCTTGAACTTCGGCGCCAGGTTCTTGATCAGGATGCCCTCTTCCTTCGCGGTTTCAAAGCCCTGGTCCTTTCTTGTCACCGTGTAGGCAGTCAGCCTCGCCGTCGAATCGCCCTCGAGAAGCTCGGAAAGTTCGACGCCGAAAGTCAGCGCGCATTTGTGAATAAAGCTGAAAGGAAGGTCAACGGTTCCGCTTTCATACGCAAGGTATTCGTCAAGACTGACTTCGGTTTTCTCCGCAACCTCTGTCACGGAGTAGCCAAGAACATCCCGGATTTCCCGGATGCGTGATGCCACTTCATAAAGCTGTGTCTGTGTGTTCTGTGTCGCCATGTTTTCCTCTCCTCTTCCCAGTGATTTTTCAGGGCCGTGTCATATAAAAAGACCCGCCCCAAAGTTTTCCTTTGAGACGAGTCTGAACATTCAAACCCGCGGTACCACTCAAATTGCACCTTTAAGATGCCCCTCAGGCGCCATCACGCCTTATGCATTCACGCAGCAGTCACGTGCAGCATTAATAGGAATCCCTTTCACGCTGCCGGCTCGGAAGTGATAGGCTTTTATGCGGAAACTGTCGGGATCCCAGCATCCCCGGCTCTCTGTGCGTCTCACCTGCATAAAACCGTCTTCGTCACAGCCTTTGTTGTGATATTCGATTTTCAAGAATGATACCACATTGGAGAAACACTGTCAAGTACAAAAAATCCCGCTTCATCCGCGTTTTTTCGTGATTTTTACAGTGTTCATCCTATTCTTCCGGAATCTCCCAGCGGATGCTCGGCATCGATGTCAGGATGTTCCAGTCAAAAGGAGATTCTGCAGTGTCCAGGGGATCCTCAATCTCATTCTCGATCCCGAAAGCCGAAACCATATAGAATTCGTCCGCATTGAAGCTTAAGCCAACGTCCACGACGCGGTCGATTTCCTGCAGGAGGAGAATTCCGCCGCCGCCCTCGGATTTATTCGGTGACCTGCGGATCATGTTTTCCTCAATGAAGCAGAACAGGTTCAGGTTGTCATTGATGAAAATGTGAAAGCAGGGTTCTTCGTAGAAAGGATACCACTCCTTCCTCTGCATCATCCGGTTCCAGGTTTCCTCAGCTTCTCTTCTGACTTCCGGATCATCAGATGCAAACTTCTTCGCAAGCCGCGAGCGCATCGCCTCGTCATAGGTCTGTTCCGGGCCGGAGCTTGCGCGCACCGCGATCGGCGAATGATAAATATGCTGAAGATTCATTTCCGGCGTATAATACCACTTGATGTGGCGGCCGGCCATCCGGGCACTCAGGTGGTGGCGCTTCGCAGGATCCGGCTTTCCGGCTTCCCTGATGACTCCGAAATACGGAATTGCGCGGATCAGGCGCGGATATTCCGGATCGTAGCCGGTTTCGAAGTTCACAAAGGTCACCAGATTCTGCGCAAGGTCCAGAACCAGCGCCTGATTGATCTTTCCTCCGTGTTTTTTTGGCGTCCAGTGAACAAGGTAGGTCCGGTCGTCGCCTTTCAGACACTCATAGTTCTCATATACCGCAGGATTCCCTTCTTCCGCAATGAGCACCGTTGACTCATCCGTGAAATCCATGAGATACTCGGTTTTGTTGTCCATCACGATATGGAATTTCTTCCCCCGAAGCTCATAGCAGTACGCGATTTTGAACTGGCTGAGTCCTGTAAATGTTTTCTTCTGTTCCGACATCTTCATGCTCTCCCTTCCTGGTTTTGTTTCCTGTCTGTATGGGCCTTTGCGGCGCCGGGAAAGATCCTGTCCGGAAATTTCATGGCACGCCTTCCGGCCGTACCGACAGTGAATTTACGGTTCCAGATAGATATCCCGGAGCCGATTCTTCATCTCCGTATCTACACAGAGGGCTTCCGCGAGGAAATTCTCCATCGAGCCGTAGATCCGCTCCGCTTCAGCATAAAAAGCAAGGATGTATTCCTCCTTCGCCTCAAACATTGCCCGAAGCGCCGGTTCCGACTTCACAGGGTCCACACCGGGTTTTGACAGGAAATGCTGCAGAAGTCCTTCAACCGTCCGGAAGTTTCCCTCGTTCGTCAGCAGGTAGTCTGAAATAATGTCTTCCCGGCTGACCCCGAGTATTTCCTCAACAATCAAGGCAAAACCGCCGGTCCGGTCCTTGCCTGCCGTACAGTGCCACAGGATTCCCCGTTCTCCCGGATTCAGCATCTCGTGAAGCAGTTTCTTCTGCTGCTCAAAGGCAAAAGGACTCCGGGCGATGTGCTCATATGTCTTTTTCATATATTCGAAGGCAGCTTCCGGATCCGCCATGAAACGCATGAACGAATGTGCATCCGCCTCCTTTTCGCGCGTTACACCTTCGGTCAGGGTCTCGAGTATCGGCAGATGCCAATACCGGACACCCGGGATTTCCGGATCCGGTTTTTCCGAAATCTCTCCTTCCGTGCGGAAATCCACGACGAGTTCCAGCATTTCCGAGAGCTTCCTGAGATCCTCTTCGCCCGCGCCGTTCAGGTTTCCGCTGCGGTACAGTTTCCCGGGTCTTATTTTCCGCCCGCCGGCGCCGGTCATACCGCCGAGATCCCGGAAATTGCTGAGATTGTCAAATGCTATCATGCGGTCGTTCATAGACTCTTGTTCCTTTCCCGAGTTTAATATGCCTCTGTTTATCATGATAACCCCTGTCCGGTACTTTTTCAACGGTTTTCAGATCCTTTTCTGTTTTTTTTGCATCTTTTTTCCGCACTCCTGCAAAACATGGCCATGGTTCGGCCGGTTCGGCTCCGAAATAAATACCCGGCCTGAGCGCCGGTTTTTTCAATAGCACACTATACATTTCCATAAGAATGTGGTATACTCCTGTATATAATTACATCTTATCTATCCGGAGAAATCATTATGGCAAAAAAGCTGCAGTTTGACGTCAATGATACCCAGACAAAAACAGCAAAACTGATATTCCTTCTCGCCTGGCCGGTCTTCCTGGAACAGATTTTCACTACCCTTGTCTCCTACGCGGATACTGCGATGGTCGGTGCGCTCGGCAAAAACGCGACCGCTTCGGTTACGATCAGCAATTCGCCGGTTTTTCTGATGAACGGAGTCATTATGTCCCTCGGCGTGGGCGTGACGACACTTGTTGCGCAGGCGACCGGAGCGGGAGATAAAGAGCTCGTCAAAAAGCTGATCCGCCACGCGATCATGATCATATTCTATCTCGGTATTCCGATTACGGCGCTTCTTGCGATCCTGCACCGTGCGATTCCCCAGTGGATGGGTGCGGATCCGGAGATACTGGACACAGCGGCGCAGTACAACCTGATCGTCGCCGCCGGGCGCCTGTTCTCTCTGATGTCGATGACGCTGAACTCGGTATTCCGCGGATACGGCGACACCAAAACGCCGCTGAAGGCAAACATCGCAATGAACGTCGTCAACGTCATCGGCAACTATTTCCTGATCAATCCGACACGGGAGGTGCACCTATTCCATAAGATTTTCTTCATCATGCCCGGCGCGGGCTGGGGTGTGGCAGGCGCAGCCGCCGCAACTGCTCTTGGCATGTTCGTCGCAGGCATGTTCACGCTGATTGTCGCTTTCACGCGGAAGAACGGCTTCGAGGTCTCTCTTCGGGAAAGCTATCGCCTCGACTGGAAGCTGATGCGGCGGATTTTCAAAATCAGCCTTCCTGCGATGCTGGAACGGATCTGCATGTCCTCTTCTGGTATCTTTGTCACGAAGTCCATCGCGACGCTCGGAACTGCTGCGATTGCCGCAAACTCGCTGCAGCTGACCGCCGAGTCGCTCTCCTTCATGCCGGGCTTTGCTTTCCAGATGGCGGCCACAACTCTGGTCGGACAGTGCATCGGCGCAAACCGGCTGGACCGGGCGCGCGAATTCACCCGCATGACCTGCCTGATCGGCGTCATTACCATGGTCTGCACCGGGACTTTCATCTTCGTCCTTTCCCGGCAGCTGATCAGCCTCTTCACACCGG
>CACYBV010000103.1 GCA_902772745.1 uncultured Eubacteriales bacterium | reverse complement strand
TGAAAAACAGAAAAATATGGACATTCTTCACGGCAGCGCTCCTGATCGTGAGCCTGCTGTGCGCCTGCCGGAAAACACCGGCGGAGACCCAGACAACGGCTTCTGCGTCCGATACGGCGGCAGCCTCTGAGACAGAGACAGAATCGGCGGTCACGGAAAAAGAGAGCGGGACGGTAAAAGAGACCGAGACGGAAACCGGGACGGAAGCTCTTACGGAAACCGAAGCACCGACGGAAACTGAGTCTCCGACCGCAGAAGAAACCGAAACGGAACCGGCGCCTGTCGGGAAGAACGGCGATGTTTACATCCTCTTCACGAGCGATATCCACTGCGGCGTGAGCCAGGGCTTTGGATTTGCGGGACTCTATGAAATCCGGCAGAACCTGGAGAATCAGGGCTATACGACGATTCTTGTGGACGACGGCGATGCGATCCAGGGCGAGGTTCTCGGAACGCTGACGAAGGGCGAGGCGATCATCGACCTGATGAACGAGATGGGGTATGATGCCGCGATCCCCGGAAACCACGAATTCGACTATGGAATGGAGCGTTTCCTGGAGCTCACGGAAAAAGCGGATTTCCCGTATATTTCCTGCAATTTCCAAAAAGAAGGTGAACCGGTATTCGCGCCTTACACCATCATCGAAGCGGCCGGGATGAAGATCGGCTTTGTCGGCGTAACGACTCCCAAGACCTTTACCAGCTCCACGCCGGCTTATTTCCAGAATGATCAGGGCGAATTCATCTACAGTTTCCTGCAGGACGGCGACGGATCCGAGCTTTATGCGGCGGTTCAGGAAGCCGTCGATGCGGCGCGCGCGGAAGGTGCGGATTATGTATATGTGATGGGGCATGTCGGGCTTGAGGCGGACTGCATTCCGTGGACTTATGCCGATATTATCGAGCATACGAACGGCATCGATGTGTTTTTAGACGGCCACAGCCACGACACCGAGCAGGTCGTGATGAAGAACAAAGACGGCGAAGACGTGGTGCGTTCCGCCTGCGGCACGAAGCTCGGAAACATCGGCTACAGCTATATTTCGGCAGAGAACGGGATCTCGGACACCGGCATCTGGAGCTGGCCCAACAAAACGAGCGCGCAGGAGCTTTTCGGAATTGAAAATGAAGCTTCGGAGGCGGTTGCCGCGGCGCTTTTCGAGATGAATGAACTGACCGGAGAGGTGATCGCGAAAAGCAATGTAGAGCTCACGATCTTCGATCCAAAGGAGACCGACGACAAGGGCAATCCGATCCGCATGATCCGGCGCGCGGAAACGAACCTCGGCGACTTCTGCGCGGATGCCTATCTGAACGCTTCCGGCGCCGACATCGCCATTATGAACGGCGGCGGCATCCGGACGAATATCAAGAAGGGCGAGATCACCTACGGCGACATCATCAATGTCTTCCCCTTCGGAAATGAAGCCTGCGTGGTCCGGGTTACCGGTCAGCAGATACTCGACGCATTGGAGTGGGGTGCGAGAAACCTTCCCGGCGAGAGCGGCGCATTCCTGCATGTAGCGGGCATGAGCTATGAAATCGACGTCTCTGTTGAAAGCGGCTGCATTGTCGGCGAGACCGGCATGTGCGAAGGCATCGAAGGCGAACGCCGCGTAAGAAACGTGATGGTCGGATCAGAACCGATCGATCCCGAAAAGAAATATACCCTTGCCAGCACGAATTATACGCTGCTTCATAACGGCGACGGCTACACGGCATTCGACGGCGCGGAAGTGGTGATCGAATGCGTCGCGATTGACAACCAGATTCTGATCGACTACATCAGGGATACCCTCGGCGGGGAGATCGGCGGCGATTACGCGGATCCCTACGGACAGGGAAGGATTACGATTGTCGGGGAATGACGTTCCGCCCCGGGGAATCCCATCCGTGAATCCGATGACGAAAAACCGATAAAAACAGCCGGGCTTGACAATCCGGCTGTTTTTTATTATCATATGTAGAAGCACTTTATCGCTTTATCGCGACAGCATAACGAGGGACTTTATGCAGAACAACAAAACCGTCGTGGTTAAGGTCGGCACTTCCACACTGACCTATGACTCCGGATATCTCAACCTGAAAAACATGGAGACCCTGGTGCGGACACTTTCGGACCTTTCGGGGCAGGGCTACCGCATGATTCTCGTGACCTCCGGCGCGATTGCCGTCGGGACGGAAACACTAGGGCTTCCGGAGCGTCCGCATGCCTTACGGATGAAGCAGGCGGCGGCCGCGGTCGGCCAGTGCCGGATGATGCACATTTACGACAAGCTGTTTTCCGAATACAACCGGACGATGGCGCAGATCCTCCTCACCGGCGAGGATGTGGATTCGCCGGTCCGGGCGGAGCACCTGCGGCAGACTTTCAGCTCGCTTCTTGAGATGGGTGTTGTTCCTGTCGTCAATGAAAACGACTCTGTAAGCTCCGCAGAAATCGAGACCGGGCAGGCGAAGGTCCTTGGTGACAACGATACGCTTTCTGCGATCGTCGCGAAACTTGTCGGCGCAGACCTTCTCGTATTGTTCAGCGACATTGACGGGCTGTATGACAAAAACCCGCGGACGCACGAGGACGCGGTGCTTATCCGGCGGATCAAACGGATCGATGATGAGACGCTTTCGATGGCCGGCGAATCCGGCACCTGGAGAGGCACGGGCGGTATGGTGACGAAGCTTTCTGCGGCGAAAATCGCGATGGAGGCAGGAACCGACATGGTGATCGCAAACGGCGCGCACATTGAGAAGCTGTATGATATCCTGGCTGGAAAAGAAATCGGGACCCGGTTTATCGCAGGGACAGAGCACTGACGAACTTATAAAGGCAGTATGCAGGACTGCCTGGAGTATGTGTCATTCCGGCCGAGGGCGGAAACGGGCGGAGGAATCCCATAATGATAAAAATCCCGGATGGGATCTTTGGACTGCGCATGGCATGACGTAAAGGAAGGACAGGAGATGACAGAACTTGAGCGGATGGGGGCAGCGGCTAAGAAAGCCGAGCTGATCCTTGCACTTCTTGACACAGATACAAAAAACCGGGCGCTTCTTGCGATTGCGGATAAGCTTTCCGAAAACGCGGATGCGATCCTCTCGGCGAATGCGGAGGATATCAAAGCAGCCCGGGAAGACCGGAGGACGGAAGCCTTTATCGACCGCCTGACACTGACACCGGCACGTATTTCGGGAATATCGCAGGGCATCCGCGAGATCGTGGATCTCCCGGATCCGATCGGGGAGCTGATCTCGGAGGATATTCGTCCGAACGGCCTTCGGATCGTGAAAAAGCGCGTGCCTCTGGGCGTTGCGGGCATGATTTTCGAGTCCCGCCCGAACGTGATTTACGACATGGCGGCGCTGTGCCTGAAGTCCGGAAACTGCTGCATCCTCCGCGGCGGAAAGGAAGCAATCCGCTCGAACATTGTCGGAGAGAAGCTGATGCGGGAAGCGCTCAGAGAATCCGGCCTCCCCGAAGACTGTATCCAGCTGGTGAAGAATACGGACCGTTCGTCTGCGGCGGAACTCATGAACCTCACAGCATATCTTGATGTTCTGATTCCGAGAGGCGGTGCCGGACTGATCCGGTCCGTCGCGCAGAATTCCCATGTTCCGGTCATCGTCACCGGAGAGGGCATCTGCCATGTGTATATCGATGCGGCGGCGGATCTTCCTGCAGGCGCGAAAATTCTTGAAAACGCGAAATGTTCCCGTCCTTCTGTCTGCAACGCGGCGGAATGCGTGCTGATCCACGAATCCGTGCTTAAGCCCTTCCTCAGAGAAGCGCTGCCGCTCCTCTCCGAAAAACAGGTGGAGCTTAGGGCGGACGAGCGGGCTTATGCAGCGCTCATGGAGATTACGGGCGGCGCGGATACAGCCCGATATCCGGGAAAGATCGTCCGGGCCTGCGATGAGGACTGGGATACGGAGTTCCTGGACTATATCCTGGCGGTAAAGACCGTAGATTCACTTCCGGAGGCGATGGACTTCATCCGTGAACACGGAACACTGCATTCGGAGTGCATTGTTACACAGAACACCGAAGCGGCTGATATCTTCCTTTCCGGGATTGATGCGGCAGCGGTTTATGTGAATGCGTCGACACGCTTTACGGACGGCGGCGAGTTTGGTTTGGGCGCAGAGATCGGCATCAGTACGCAGAAGCTTCACGTCCGGGGACCGATGGGCCTTCAGGCGATGACAAGCATGAAATATCAGATTTACGGAAACGGACAGATTCGGTAAGAAGGGGGAAATATCATGGCGATTATCGGATTTATCGGTACAGGCAATATGGGCGGCGCGCTGGCGCTTGCCGCGGGACGGAATACGGAAGGCGACCGGATTCTCCTTTACGATAAGGACAAACAGACGGCCATGCGGATCTCGCACGGTATCCCGAGAAGCCGTGTGACGGAACGCGACGAACTCGTAGAAACTGCGCATTATATCTTCATCGGCGTAAAGCCGCAGATGCTTCAGGGACTTTTTAACGAGATTAATCCGGCGCTTCAGAGGCGCGATGAGCATCCGGTCCTTGTCAGTATGGCGGCCGGCGTTTCGATTGAGAAGATCCGCGCATACAGCGCTGTCGAATGCCCGATCATCCGGATTATGCCGAATGTGCCTGTTTCCGTCGGAGCCGGCCTCGTCATGATCGCCAGGGATAATCTGGCGTCGGACGAGGAGTTTTCGGCAGTGCTTCGGATTCTCACGCCTGCCGGTGAAATTCTCCCGATAGAAGAGCGGCTGATCGACGCGGGTTCGGCGGTTTCGGGCTGCGGTCCGGCTTTTGCGGCGATGTTTATCGAAGCGCTCGCGGACGGCGGAGTTTCAGCCGGACTTCCGAGAGAAACCGCGGCGATCCTCGCGGCCCAGACGCTTTTCGGGACCGCGGTGATGCTGACGAAGAACCGGATGCATCCCGGTGTCCTGAAGGATATGGTCTGCTCGCCCGCAGGCACGACGATCGAAGGCGTCCGCACCCTGGAGGAACGCGGCCTGCGCGGAGCCGTGATGGATGCGGTGATCGCCGCTTACGAGAAAACCCTGAAGCTCGGGTGAACTGAAAAACGCGTCTTCGGAAACCGGGACTGGTGAGATTATTTCTATACTAGCCTGCGGGATGGAGCAGCCCCACCCCGCAGGCGAGTTATGCGAATTCCCGCAGGCGATTGGTTCAGATTCCGCAGGCGGGTTAAGTGAAGGAGGCAGAGATGCATGAGGTTTCAACCACCGCGATGATTGTGATGCCGCAGCACTGCAACGGTTATGCGAAACCGAGGCTTTTCGGCGGGCAGCTGATGGCCTGGATCGACGTGATCGGGGCGGTTGCGGCGCGGCGCTACACGAAAAGCGCGGTGACGACGGTGCGCGTTGACAACCTGAACTTTATCGCGCCGGCCTATCTGAACGATACGGTAGTGCAGGAAGCACGCGTCACCTGGACCGGCAATACCTCTCTTGAGGTCCGCGTCGACAGCTACGTCGAACAGCTGGACGGAAGCCGTACCACGTTCAACCGCGCTTATCTTGTGTTTGTCGCGCTGGATGATCAGGACAGACCCAAAAAGGTTCCGCCTTTCATCCCCGAAACGGAGGAGGAAGAGGCGGAATTCGA
>CACYBV010000102.1 GCA_902772745.1 uncultured Eubacteriales bacterium | reverse complement strand
GTCTCGCGAAGAACATCGCTTATAAGGTGAAACGTACAAGAAGATCGGTTTCTTTGGAGCCGATGAATCCTTACGAGCGGAGAATCATCCATTCCGCACTGCAGTCCGACAATTTTGTCATGACCAGATCGGAAGGCGAGGAACCCTACCGTCATGTCGTAGTGTTCTATAAGAGAAATCGGAACGGGGAAGAAAGATAAGAAAGTTGTCATCCATCCCGAGTGAGCGAGGCGAACCGAGGGATCCCGTTATAAAAGAAACCATACTGTAAGACCAGGGGAAATTCCCCTGGTCTCTTGACAATAAGGAATGATCAGTCATGGAGAAAACAATTGCCGCAATTTCCTCCGGCCTTCAGCCTTCCGGAATCTGTATTGTAAGGATGAGCGGTCCGGAGGCCATCGGGATTGCCGACAGCGTGTATAAAAGCAGGGGCGGTAAAAAGCATCTGTCACGCGTAAAAAGCCATACCATCCATTATGGATTTGTCTGCAATGGGGATGAAATCCTCGACGAAGTGCTGGTTTCCGTCATGAAAGCGCCGCGAACCTATACCGGAGAAGACGTTGTTGAAATCAACTGTCACGGCGGTGTTCTTGTGGCGAAACGGGTGCTGGAGCTTTTGTGCCTCCGGGGTGCGATGCCCGCAGAGCCCGGTGAATTCACGAAGCGGGCCTTTCTGAACGGAAGGATGGACCTGTCAAAGGCGGAAGCGGTCATCGGCGTCATCAATGCACAGAATGATTTCGCGCTGAAGTCCTCGGTCCGCCAGCTTCAGGGCGCGGTTTCCGTGAAAATCCGGGAACTGCGGGAAAAGATTCTCGACGAAATGTCCTTTATCGAAGCGGCACTCGACGATCCGGAGCATTATGATCTTGACGGGTACGCTGAGACTCTTTCAGGGCATCTGCAGCCGGTGGAAACGGAACTCCAGGGACTCCTTCTGCGTGCGGATCAGGGCAGTATTCTCTACGAAGGCGTCCGTACTGCGATTGCCGGACGGCCGAACGCCGGAAAATCTTCTCTTCTCAATATGCTCGCAGGATATGAGCGGGCGATCGTGACGGAAATTGCGGGAACAACGCGGGACGTGCTGAGAGAACAGGTGCAGATACGGGGAATCAGTCTGTGCCTCATGGACACGGCCGGTCTCAGGGAGGCTTCGGATCCTGTGGAACAGATCGGTGTAAACCGGGCAAGGGAGGCGATTGAGGAAGCGGATCTCGTGCTTTATGTCGCAGATGCGGCTCTGGGACTTTCGGAGGAGGATCTTCAGACCATCCGTTCCTGTGAGAAGCAGGAAGTGATTCTTCTGATGAACAAGACAGATCTGCTTCAGGACACGGAAAATGAAACGGTCCTTGCGGCAAGAGAGCAGTTTTTTGGCTGCCCGAAGGTTCACGTAATGCCCTTCTCCGCGAAGACAGGAGAAGGACAGAAGAAGCTCGAGGATCTGATCGTTTCCCTTTACGACGCCGAGAAGCTGCTGTATAATAACGAGGTGACGATTACAAGCGCCCGTCAGAAGGAACTTCTGCGGAAGGCAAAGGAGTCGCTTTCTATGGCGCTTCAGGGCGCAGAGCTGGGCGTGTCGGAGGACTTTCTGAATGTCGACCTGATGAATTCCTACCGTGCGCTTTCGGAGATTATCGGCGAGGAAGTTACGGACGACGTGATTGACCGGGTGTTTGAAAAGTTCTGTATGGGAAAATGAGCGAGGAACCGAGGGATCTGAACTGAGCGCCGTTTATCGCTCAGGGGGAGTTTTTATGCAGTTAGAAGAATCCTATGATATCGTTGTGGTCGGAGCGGGACACGCGGGCTGTGAGGCAGCTCTTGCGGGAGCACGCCTTTCTCTCAGCGTTATCATGTTTACAGTCAGTGTCGATTCGATCGCGCTGATGCCCTGCAACCCGAATATCGGCGGAAGCTCCAAAGGGCATCTCGTGCGGGAACTGGATGCTTTAGGCGGCGAGATGGGCAAAAACATCGACAAAACCTTTATCCAGTCCAAGATGCTGAATACGAGCAAGGGTCCGGCGGTGCATTCTCTCAGGGCCCAGGCGGACAAACAGTGGTATTCCCGTGAAATGCGGAAGACGCTTGAGGCGCAGGAAAATCTGACGATCCGTCAGGCGGAGGTTTCAGAGCTTCTGGCTGCGGATGGCGTGATTCAGGGCGTAAAGACATCAACCGGAATGATTTACCGCGCGAAGGCAGTAATCCTGACCACAGGTGTGTACCTGAAGGCGCGCTGCATCACCGGAGACGTCAGCGAATATACCGGTCCGAACGGCCTCAAGGCCGCAAATCTTCTCTCCGCTTCTCTTCTTGCAAATGGAATTGAACTTCGGCGCTATAAAACCGGGACGCCCGCGAGAATGGACGGGTCGACGATCGATTATTCGAAGATGTCTGAGCAGAAGGGCGACAGAAAGATTGTTCCGTTCTCCTTTGAGACCGACCCCGAAAGCATCCAGAAAGAGCAGGTTTCCTGCTGGCTCACATATACCAATGAGGAGACGCACCGGATCATCCGGGAGAATATTGACCGTTCACCGCTGTTTTCCGGAGATATTGAGGGTGTCGGACCCCGTTACTGTCCGTCGATTGAGGATAAGGTGATGCGTTTTGCGGATAAGGACCGCCACCAGGTCTTTATCGAACCGGAGGGTCTGTACACGCATGAAATGTATGTGGACGGGATGTCCTCTTCTCTTCCGGAAGATGTGCAGATCCGGATGTATCGGACCGTTCCCGGGCTGGAACAGGCAAAAATTGTCCGGAACGCCTATGCCATCGAGTATGACTGCATCGATGCCAACCAGCTTCGGAGCACGCTGGAATTCAAAAAGATCAGCGGGTTGTATGCGGCCGGACAGTTCAACGGAAGCTCGGGATATGAAGAAGCCGCGGCACAGGGGCTTCTCGCGGGAATCAACGCCGCAAGGCATATTTCAGGACAGGAAGAAATTATTCTGGACCGTTCGCAGGCTTATATCGGTGTGCTGATCGACGATCTTGTCACGAAGGAAAATCACGAACCCTACCGGATGATGACTTCCCGCGCCGAATACCGGCTGCTTCTTCGTCAGGACAACGCGGACCTTAGGCTCACGGAGCTCGGCCATGAAATCGGCCTGATCAGCGAAGAGCGCTACCGGAAATTCTGCGCTTACCGCACGGCGCTTCAGGAAGAAATCAGCAGGCTGGAGAATACTTTTGTCGGAGAAACCGAAGAAGTGCAGACATTCCTCCGGGAGCACGGGACGACGGAACTGAAATCCGGCGCGACGCTGGCGGAGCTTGTCCGCCGTCCGGAACTGGACTACGAGAGCCTTGCGGCGATCGATCCATCGCGCCCTTCGGGGCTTTCGGAACGCCTACGGGAGCAGGTAAACATTCAGGTGAAATATAAAGGTTATATCGATCGGCAGATGCAGGCTGTGGAGCAGTTCAAAAAGCTGGAGCGCCGGAAGCTCCCGCAGGATTTTGACTATTCGCAGGTTCCGGGACTTCGGATCGAAGCCCGGGAAAAACTGCAGCGCCTGCAGCCGGAATCCGTCGGGCAGGCCCAGCGGATCGGCGGCGTATCGCCTGCGGATATTTCCGTGCTTCTTGTGTGGCTCACAAAACAGGGGGTAAGGTAAATGCGGAACCGGAAGCATCTGGATCGGGCATGAGGATCTCATTGAAACATGCGGGAAACTCCTGCTGACGGATCTTTCCGAAGGAATGCCGGATGCGGCAAGGGAAAACGAAAGAACACGCAAGGAACGGCGCAGGTGATCTTCCGAAAGAATAAGGCATGTTTATCTGCAGACAGAATCCGGGAACCTGCGGAGAGTGCAATCGGACTGTCTGATAAAATCATTCGAAAAGAGTTCATATGACAATTGAGGAAACAAAACAGAATTTTCTGGAAGAAGTGTTTCAAAGTCTGGGCATACCGCTGTCCGGGCAGAAAACCGGGGCATTTCTTCGCTATTTCGAGCTTCTGACAGAAAAAAACAGGGTCATGAACCTGACTGCAATCACGGAATTTGACGCGATCGTGGTGAAGCATTTTGCAGATTCCGCGGCTCTCTTCTCTCCGCTTTTCACGGAAAAGCTTTTGGTGCTCGGAATTCCGCAGAATCCGACCCTGATCGACGTCGGAACCGGTGCCGGTTTTCCCGGACTGCCGCTTGCGATCGTAAATCCGGAGGCGAAGGTGATTCTTCTGGACGCTCTCAGGAAGCGGATTGATTTTCTTTCGGAAGTGACTGCGGCGCTCGGGCTTCGGAATACGGAAGCGGTTCACGCCCGTGCGGAGGATGGCGTGAAACTGGCATCATCTGTCGGAAGCTTCCGTGAATCCTTTGATCTTGCGGTTTCGCGTGCCGTTTCGGAGCTTTCGATTCTTTCAGAATACTGCCTCCCCTATGTTCGGGTCGGCGGCGTATTTGCGGCCTACAAATCGACGGATACGGATGAGGAAATCAGGCGTGCGGAAAAAGCAATCGAAATCCTCGGCGGAGAAATCGCGGAAACTTTGGATTTCGCGCTGCCTGTGACAAAGGATCCCCGCAGGATCGTATTGATCCGGAAAGTCCGGGAGACGCCGGAAAAGTATCCCCGGAAAGCCGGAAAACCGGAAAAGAAACCCTTATCATAAAAACGAAACTCCCTGCAGCCGGAAGCCGGCAGACAGGGAGTTTCGTTTTTCACATATTCAGTTCTTTTCTCTTCTCTTCACCGGGATCCAGATTGCACTGCGGTAGTCCGGAGATGTCGAATCCTCGGTACAGTCGTACCATTCGACGGTTGCGTTTCCGAAAAGCTCGTAGTTTGGATTTCCGGGGAGCCATTCTTTGAAAATCCGGGTGTTTACGCTCTGCAGGGTCTCCGGATTCGGACCGACGCAGCTGAACACCGCCCATTCCCCCCGTGGGAACTCATAAACGACCATCCCTTTTGGGACTTCGCCGCCGGTGTATTTTCCTGCAACGAGATAACGGAACTTACTTCCCTCAAGATCATCGATGCAGACGCCGTATTCGCCGATGCAGTTGTCTACGATTGCCTGTTCGTACGGGTTTTTCGGATCGTTTCCCGCATACACATTGTTGGCATACTTTTCGCAGAATTCGTCCCAGAACCTGGGAATTTCCTGATACGAGGTCTCGGCGTCAAATACTCTCTGAAAGCCGATGAGTTTAAACGGAAACATCGGTGTAATTTTGTAATCCATCTGATTTCCTCCCTGGATACTGACCATGATTTTCAGGGGAAGAAAGGTCTTGGGCGATGCGCCGTCCCGGACCTGCGAGGGAGACGCGCCGTGAAAGCGGGAAAAGGCTTTTGTAAAGCTCTCCGGCGTCTCATAGCCATAGCGAAGCGCAATATCGATCACCCGCTCGTCCGTTTCGAGAAGATCCAGCGACGCCTGATAAAGCCGCCGGTTCCGAAGATACTCCCCGATTCCGCACCCGGTCATGACAGAAAATCCGCGCTGAAGAAACATCGGAGAAACGGCCGCTTCCCGGGCGACATCCTGTACACTGATGTCGTCCTGCAGATGTTCTTCCATAAACGCGACGGCCGTTCTAATGCAAGAAAGCCACTCCATTTCCGAATCCTCCTTTCCCTGATGGATCCAGTATAGCAGAAGCCGCGAAAAATCTCCTGTCATTTTCTGCGCGGTTTTGTCCGGGCTGCGGGTTCCCGCGAAATTATTCCCATTCCTGAAGCACACGGATTCCGGAGAATTTCACGTGGGGAAGAAACCCGGAATCACATGGAAGGATAAAAGAAGATAATAAACCACGAGAAGTGTGCAGATCAGGGCCGGAAGAAAGAACAGGAGCCGGTATTTCAATCGGATCTGCCCTCTCGCGATAAAGATGAAGCCGAGGATGTTTGCGGCAAGAAGCGGCAGAAATCCGAGGCACAGAAGCGCACCGGCGCCGTCCCAGCGCTCCATCGGAATCATGGCGTCCGGATTCGGAACCGTACTGTCCTGCAGGATGAGCAGCACACCGAGAAAAACCAGGCAGAACAGCCCGACCGCATTGAGAATGATGAGAAAGATGGAAAGCCCTTTTTTATTCATATGAAGTTAAAACCATGCCTTGTAATAGTACCAGTACGGAATAATCTTTTTTGTTAAGCCGCCGTTGTCCCCCTCGCCCTGATAATGCGCTGTATCGGATCCGGATTTTTCGTCCGGATCCGTTACTTCCCGGTATCCGTCAGAATTCTGAAACGGAAGCGGGACATCATCCGGGGAATAGTAGAACCCATAATAAGAGCTCGACGGAACCAGACCGGAACCGAAGGAATAAAACTGTACCATCGGATGATCGCCTTCGAAAGCGCCGTCGATCTGCACGGAGAGATATTTCTCGTCTGATTTGTGATGATGCTCTTTAGAGAGCTCGGCCTCCGCAATTTCCAGAAGCTCCCGTTCATGTTTTCGGACAAAGCGGGAAATCCGCCGCTCGGGCGTATTCAGGATAATCAGGGCGGTCAGAACGGCCGCGGCAGTCAGTATGATTGAAATAATTATGATTGCTTTTTTCATGCCTGCATCATAGCATGTAATACAGAAGCTGTCAAGTGATTTATATGCAAAACACAAGAAATATATTGTATAACGATAAATTTAGATCGATAGTTATGCTTTTGCTTTTTATGACAAGACGGTATTCCGATCAGCCGGATGCACCTTGGGGGAGTTTTTATGAACCTTCTACCGTTATTCGACAGCGGCGGTCTTGCGTTTTGCTGTTTTTTCCGTATAATATGAACTGCAGGGAGGGATGAAGGAAATGAATGATTACAGCTTTGGCAACTATATTTTTGAATTAAGAAAAAGGGCCGGCCTTTCCCAGTCACAGCTTGCGGAGGCGGTCGGCGTCAGCAACAAGGCGGTTTCCAAATGGGAAGTCGGGAAAGCAAAGCCGGCGACTGATATCATCCGTAAACTTGCCGCACTGTTCCAGGTCAGCGTGGATGAATTACTGAAGAAAAGAGAGGAGAAAACGGTGAATATTACGAAGATTGTAATTACAGGCGGCCCCTGTGCCGGAAAGACCACGGCAATGAGCTGGGTCCAGAACGCATTTACCCAGATGGGCTATAAGGTCCTGTTTGTTCCGGAGACCGCGACCGAGCTGATTACAGGCGGCATCGCGCCGAAGGCATGCAGAACCAACGGAGATTTCCAGAAGTGCCTGCTTCGTCTGCAGCTTGAGAAGGAAAAAGTGTTTGAACAGGCGGCGCGGGTGATGACTGCCGATAAGGTTCTGATTGTCTGTGACCGCGGCGCCCTCGACAACCGGGCGTACATGGACGATCTCGAATTCGCCCAGACCCTTCAGTATTTCGATACCAACGAAATTGAACTTCGCGACAGTTACGATGCGGTATTTCACCTGGTGACTGCGGCGAAAGGCGCGGAAGAATATTATACGACGGCCAATAACGCCGCGAGAACGGAAACCGCTTCGGAAGCGGCGGCGCTCGATGACAGACTGATTGCCGCCTGGACCGGTCATCCGCACCTTCGGGTTATTGATAATTCAACGAAATTCGAAGATAAACTGAAGCGGCTGATTGCGGAAATCTCTTCTTTCCTCGGAGAACCGGAACCATACGAAATCGAGCGGAAATTCCTGATTGCTTATCCGGATATCAAATGGCTTCGGTCTCTTCCGAACTGCCAGCGCATCGAAATCATCCAGACTTACCTGAAGTCGGACCATGACGAAGAAGTCCGGGTCCGCCAGAGAGGTTTTGACGGACATTATATTTATTTCCAGACCACGAAGCGCCGGGTAAGCAGTATCAAGCGCGTGGAGATTGAACGCAGACTGACTGAGAGCGAATATCTCCGCCTCCTGATGAACGCGGACACGACGAAGCGCCAGATCCGGAAGGACCGTTATTGTCTGACTTACGAGAACCAGTATTTCGAAATCGATGTTTATCCTTTCTGGAATGATCAGGCAATCGCCGAAATCGAACTCAGCGACGAAAACGCGGAAATCCGCTTCCCGAAACAGATCCGGGTGATCCGGGAAGTTACGGACGATGAAAATTTCAAGAATGCATCGCTCGCAAAAATATGACGACAGAATCAAACGATTTTAATCCTGCGTTCCAAAAAGATGTGAGTGAAAGACCGTTTTGGTCTGCCTGAACGAAACGATGAATCGGTACAGATCGGAAATAAAAAAGGAGGCGTTGTTATGGCAAATACGGTATCAGTAAATCCAAAGTCTCATGAACTCCGGAGAAATATCCGGTGGCTTTCAGCCACTGCGATCGGCGCCGCGCTTTTTGTGGTTCTGGCGCTTTGCCTGCAGGTACCCGTGTTTGAGAACTACTATCTCTGTCTTGGGTATGTCAGTATGGCCGTCTGCCTGTATTCTTTCGGTACGCTCAGCGGTACAGTTGTCGGCGTGCTTGGCGTGGTGCTGTACTGCATACTGATCAGCGGAATCCGCGGAATGCCCGGATGGGCCGCCGGAAATCTGGCAATCGGCGTCATTACAGGTCTGACCTTCCGTGTGACAAAAAAGATGGACCGGAAATGGCTGCAGGCAGTCCTGAATTTCTTTGCCATTGCGGTTTCGACAGCCCTGGGGATCCTGATCATAAAGTCCCTGACCGAATGTATCCTCTACTCCCAGCCGATGATAATCCGGATGGGCAAGAATGTTTTTGCCTTTGTCGCGGATATCGTTGTCCTGGAAATCAGCCTTCCAATCTGTATGGCGCTGGATCGGGTGATCCGGAAAATAACGAAGCTCTGACGAAGAAACTGACGCATTAAGAGCCCGAAAGTTGTGTACCTTCCGGGCTCTTAGTGCGTCAGATCTTTTTGTTTTGGCAGCGGCAATATTTACAGATTCTCGGGATCATAGGACATTCTTGCGACGCCGTACTCATATGCGCACAGGGTTCTGCCGAGGAAGGGGAATTCCTTCGGTTCTGCGGTGCCTGAGAGGATCCGTTCGCAGATCGTGAGAAGATCGGAAAGTGTCGAATCCGGCTGGCAGCAGGTCAGGAAATTCCCGGCGTAGCCGACGTGTCCGTTCCACATCCGATCATAACGGCCGGCAAAGGTCTGCAGATACAGAAGCGCACGCTGTGTCTCGGAAACCGGCGTGTTCTGGGCAAGGAGATTCGTATTGCAGGCGTCTCCCGAGAACAGGATCCGGACTGATTCGTCGAGGAAGCAGAGCCCGCCCGGCGTATGTCCGGGAATGTGGATTACCTGAATCTGTCTGCCGCCGAGATCGATGCGGTCTCCGTCATGAAGGGGCTTCATTTCCGGAAGTTTTTCCGGTTCCCGGACCATATCCGGCGAGATGCCGAAGGCATCATAACTGCCCATTTTCCCGAGGCTGTCCACATAGCCCCGAAGCCGCTCGAAGTCACAGTTTGCAGCCATCTCGTAATCCGCGGGATGCAGGTGGATCCGATCAAACTGTCCGATGCCGCCCACATGGTCCAGATGTCCGTGCGTCAGTGCGACCATGAGCGGTTTGTCGGTGATATTCGCGATAAGATCCGGGAGTTCCGTCAGCCCGCAGCCGGTATCCAGCAGAAGCGCCCGGTCGGAACCGACCAGAAGGTACATGGCGGTCAGGCCGAATTCGTTGATTACGTAAGTGTCTTTTGCGATCTCCGATACCGGAGGAATTTTAATTGCCATAGCGTCTCCTTTTATGTGTGCAGTTTCTGTGTTCCCTGTCGGGAGTCATGAACATTCTTGTTTTCCGTGCCCCTCTTTTTCAGTCATCGTCGAAGTCCGTTCTGTTTCAATTGCTTTCAGAAGCGATATTCTTTCCGATTTTACAGCTGTGAAATACAGGCTGTCAATCTGCAGTCCTTCCGCACAGATGCGCTGGCCTTCGGGTTCTCCGACATATTTCCGCATCTGCTTTTCATCGATGATAATATTCAGTATATTGCTGACGGCATGTACATTATACTGTCTGTACCGGGTTCTGCAGGCGCAAAATGTGGTATACACAAAGAGCAGGACTGCCATCAGCAAAGGAAAATACTCTTTCTGAAGCAGATGATCCGATTTGCTTCCTCAAAACCCAGCGCCATGTGAAACCAGAAGCTGTCTTCGTTATCAAGTTCGCAGTCGCTGGCAAACTCGGTGCAGCCTTTTTCTCCTGCCCATTTCTCACATTCCGAGAGCAGCTCCGAGGCATATCCCTTCTTCCGATATCCTTCTGAGACAAAGATACCCTCAAGATATCCGACGGGAGAACTGTCCGTACCCTCTACATAATCGTGCCGCAGCTGGCACTGTGCAAATGCAATCGGTTTATCTTCTATATACTTGATAAAGCATGCAGCTTCATCGTTCATTGCCAATTCCCGAAATTCTGCTTCCAGATCCTCCGGGTCATTGTCCGGCCACAGTTGGATCGCCAGACCGGCGAGTTTTTTGGCGTCTTCAGTGCCCGCTCTTCTGATCATATGCATGCCCTTTCCCAAAAATCCTGAAATAGACTTCCGGAATATCATGATAAATTTCTAATTAAGCGCAGCCGATACGTTCCGCATTATTTCATTCCCGGTTCCTGTGCAGTTTCTCCAAATGGGTATTCAGAAGATATATCTGAAAATCCTCTTTTTCAAAAGCTTTTTCAGAGGACGGGTCACCGTATCGGCGGACCAACTCACCGAGTGTGATGATCCGGGCCTCTCTTAATGCCGGGATATCTTCTTGTGTAACCCGGCGGATCAGCTCATTGATCGGGTCCTTCTTCAGGTTTCCGATCCGCCATTCCGGCCGCATATGAGTAAAATTGAAAAACAGGTCATAATTGTTTGCTACATAGAGAACAATGCTGCTGCTGTTATGCGGAACCACATGAGAAGGATCGTTTTTCCATTTTGCACACCATTCCCGTTCCGAAAGAAGCTCTTCGTAGTTCAGAAAATGCGGAATCAACGCTTTTGGAATATGGTCCTTAATGATACGGATCGAATACAGCTTCCGGTTTTCCCCGTCACAGCTTCCGGGATGTACAAAAAAGCGAAAAACACCGCCGAAAGCCTCGCAGCGGCGGGGGAGATTCATTTTTTCAGACAGTCTGAGAAGTTCGGTCAGTTCGTCTCTGTTTTCTTCATTAATGAACGTCTGCCATCTGGGACTGATCCTGTGAGCAAGCAGTATTTCTGTCGCCTTCAAAAGCTCCTGAAAAGCGCCTTTTCGTCCCACATAGCGGTCCGTGGTTTCTTCCATGCCGAAGAATGTCAGCTGTACGCAGCTGACGCCGGCCTCTTTCAGGAAATCCGCGTACTCCGGATCACGGACGAGCCGCCAGAAGCTGGCCAGCTCGAAGCGGGGCGGGACAGCATTCACGGAAAGCGTTTTATCCCGATCCCATCGTTCCCGATAATTTTGGCAAAAGTCCGGCTCGCGAAGCCAGCTGAAAAATTCGATCTGATCAAAAAAAGGCTTAAACAGACTGACGATCCATTCGTCCGCGTCCGGCTCCATAACCCGGTTTGGCATATGAGAAAGCCAGCAATGCAGACACCGGTTCGGACATCCATACAGATCAACCGCCAGTGTCAATGGTTTATTGTTTGTCATCCCTTGCCTCCGAAGCTTCCGAATCTGCCGCTATCTGCTGCAGATTCAGCCATTTACAGCTCACTCTCCAGCGGGAATCTCCGAATTTATGCTCTTGTTCCGGTAGTTCAGATTTGTGCGAAGCGAATAACCCTGGCTTTCCCAGAAGCTGTTTGCAGGTTCGTTATCCTTAAATACCAGCCCAAAGAGCTTCTGGATCCCTTCCGCCTGCAGCGCTTTTTCCGCAGAAGAAACCAGCTGACCGGCAATTCCCATGCGGCGAAAATCCGGATGAACACACAGATGATGAATGATTCCGCGGCGTCCGTCGTGGCCGGAAAGGATCACGCCGACGATTCGTTCCCCGATACTTGCTGCAAAACAGGTGGCCGGGTTCCGCCGCAGATACCTGTCAATGCCTTCTTTGCTGTCGTCGACCGGGTTTAAGGCCCTGCGGCTCTGTTCGGTACAGTTCCACAGAGCGAAAAGCTGATCATAATCAGCGATTGTGACGGGTCGTATTAAGTATTCCATCATGAGGCCCTCAATCCGAAGTTTTACAGTTCCTTGTTCGTTTTGAACACCATGGTTTTATTGTCATATATACCGCTTCTTCCGGCGTCACAAAGCGTGTCCTCAGATTCTTCCGAAATGGCTTCTTCCAGTGTTATGCGAGTTCCGCGATTCTTCTTGCGACATGGACGCCGCTTGCGGAGGCGTGCGACAGAGAATGCGTGATGCCGGAGCCGTCGCCGATGATGTAGAGGCCGGGATAGCAGGACTCCAGATGCTCGTTGACAGCCACTTCCATATTGTAGAATTTGACTTCGACGCCGTAGAGAAGCGTGTCGTCGTTGGCAGTACCGGGCGCGATTTTATCGAGCGCATAAATCATTTCGATGATACCGTCAAGGATACGCTTCGGAAGCACCAGCGAGAGATCGCCGGGCGTTGCCCGAAGCGTCGGCGTGACGAAGGCTTCTTCGATACGGGAAGGCGTGGAGCGCCGGCCGCGGATCAGGTCGCCGAAACGCTGTACGATGACGCCGCCGCCGAGCATGTTCGAAAGGCGGGCAATGGATTCGCCGTAGCCGTTCGAGTCCTTGAAGGGCTCGGAGAAGTGCTTTGCGACAAGAAGCGCAAAATTCGTATTATTGGTCTGCTTTTCCGGGTCCTCGTAGCTGTGGCCGTTGACGGTAATGATTCCGTTGGTGTTTTCGTTGACGACCGCGCCCTTCGGATTCATGCAGAAGGTCCGGACGAGATCGCCGTACTTTTCGGTGCGGTAGACAATTTTGCTTTCATAAAGTTCATCCGTTAGGTGCGAGAATACTTCCGCCGGAAGTTCTACGCGCACACCGATGTCGACACGGTTGGACTTTGTCGGGATCGAGAGGTCCTTGCAGACCTGCTCCATCCATTTTGAGCCGGAGCGCCCGACCGACACAATACAGTACCGGCAGCTGAAGACCCCGCCCTCGCTCACGACTTCATACCCTTCCGGCAGAATCCGCACCGTTTCTACCGGCGTATCAAAGAAGAAATCCACCCGGTCTTTCAGCTTTTCGTAGAGGTTTTGAAGGACGACGTAATTGATATCGGTGCCGAGATGCCGCACGGAAGCGTCCAGAAGGTGCAGATCATGCTGGATGCACTCCCTTTTGAAGCGGGAACCTGCGGTAGAATACAGCTTTGTGCCCTCACCGTCGTGTTTCAGGTTGATTTCGTCGACGTACCGCATCAGTTCGAGAGACTTTTCTTTCCCGATATATTCGTAAAGCGTTCCCCCGAAATCATTCGTAATATTATACTTTCCGTCTGAAAAAGCGCCCGCGCCGCCGAAACCGCTCATGATCGAGCAGGTTTTACAGTTAATGCAGGACTTGATCTTCTCTCCGTCGATCGGACAGCGGCGCTTTGCGAGCGGGTGGCCGGATTCGAAGACGGCAATCGAAAGACCAGGCGCTTTCTCAAGAAGCTCGTAGGCGCTGAAAATACCGCCCGGGCCGGCGCCGATAATAATCACATCGTAATTCATGGTTTACCTCTGTTGTTAGGACTGTGTTAATAATTATGACCATCCTGACGGGACCCCTTGGGTTTAACTCGATCCACTCAGGGTGTCAGAAAGGGCGTCCGCCCGGTTCCCCGAAAGACGGACGCCCTGATTTTAATGGACTTGCCAGTGCGAAAATTATTCGCCCTTCTTCAGAAGACGGAAGAACGCATATCCGCCGCCCCACATCGGAAGGTTGTAAACCTTCTCAACCGGTTCCACACGTGCGCTCGCGGAATCGCCGTGACGGCGCGGCGGAGCAACTACGCGGGAAGGCTCAGTGATGCGCATGCCGTTCTCGATGTTCTCGAATCCGATGTATTCATCGCTGCGGATGACGATTTCGATCGGGGTCTTGTATTCGGAATGGTTGTAGACACCGAAGGTGTCGTTGTCATACAGGAAGAAGTTGAACTGCGGCTTCGCTGCAAGGTATACTTTGCCCTTCCGTGCGAAATCCTGCGCGATCTGGGCCTGAACGTCTTTCGGAAGCTTGTAAAGGTCGCCGAAGTTGTCCGGAATGTTCAGGATATTGACAATGCCCTTGCCGTAATCGTCGTCCGTGAGGATTGCGGTGGAATTGTCATCCAGGTGCAGAAGGACATCGTACCAGGTGGCGTTGTTCTTGTGCTCCATTTTGGTGAAGGTCGCGGGTTCGTCGCTGATTGCAAAGTCATGCGTGCCATGATACAGGTTGCAGCACTGATACTTGGTGCCGGTCACCTTGCGGTTTGTCGGACGGACGGAGGTCATATCCGAGAAACCCTTGTCGATGGTCTTCTGCATGAAGCCGGAAGTTACGATCGCGCAGCCGCCTTTTTCGACGAATGCTTTCAGCTTTTCGACAACGTCCGGATCCTCAGCGGAATTCTGGGTCAGGAAGATCGTGTCGGCCTTGTCATCGAAATACGGAACCGGCTCAAGCGGAATGCCCATCTGGCCGATGTAGTTGATCAGCTGGTCTTCGCCGTCGGAGTCGTGCGGCTCATAGGTCGAAATACCGATCGGGTTGCCGACCATGCCCATGATCTTGTCGACGCGCTGCAGATCGATGCCGAGAGCACCGGCCGACGGATGATGCAGGTAAGACTGGAAGTTGAAGAGCATCAGTTCGCGGGCTTTTGCGAAGTAGGTGAGTTCCGCCTGCTCCAGAAGTACGGAAAGGTTGCCCTGGGAGCCCCCGAGATCGATCCAGCCGCCGCCGTTTCTGCCCGGAGCGACGTTCTCGAGCCAGCGAATCAGCGAATACGACAGGTAACGCTGCAGGTGCTGGCCGCTGTAGTTGGAATTTCTGGACTCGGTTCCGGTGTAGACCATGTCAAAGATTTCAGCCTGATCTTTCGGATTGTAACCGCATTCCTGATAAGATTCATACCAGTTCGGGTATTTGATGATGAAGTTGACTTTCGGGTTGACCTTCTTTGCGGCATCAACTACAAGCTGAGAGACTTCCTTAGCGGCTTTGAGCTTGTATTCTTTCCAGCTCATCTTTCCTTTGGCCTTGATGCACATTTCGCAGCGGCAGGCGCTGAAGAAATAGTCGTCAAAGATGATCTCGTCGAAGTTCCTCGCGGCGGTTTCAACGCATTCCACGAGCTTTGCGCGGTGCGCCGGATCCGTGAAGCAGGGGGTATCGAAGATCGAAGGCTTTCTTTCACCGACAAGCTGGGTTGTCGTGATGCAGCCGGAAGTCTCGATGCCGTTTCTCTGGAAGACACGCTTCACCATCTGCAGCTGATCGTCCGGAATCTCCACGAGGCCGCGGTGGTTCTCGATATACGCCTTGTTCAGGGGCATATAGGTCTGGTAAAAGTCAATGTCCGCCTGCAGCTGTTCTTCGCTTTTGCCGTCCAGATAGTAGGCATAGACGAGAGACGCGAGTTTGAAATTTTTGAATTTTTCCATGTTGCCCTTAGTTTCTCCTCTCCTTGACAGATTTTGATGTTTCGATTCGGGCTTTCACCTCAAGAAAGCCTCATTTGA
Organism: uncultured Eubacteriales bacterium; assembly: GCA_902772745.1. GTDB lineage: Bacteria > Bacillota > Clostridia > Lachnospirales > Lachnospiraceae > UBA1267. The sequence continues at coordinate 7,392 of CACYBV010000102.1, read as the reverse complement.
ATTCATTATATCATAGTTCGGGAATAAATCAAGCAATAATAGGCGAAAAGAAACGTAGAACAATATGGGTTTAACGAATAGATGGAGAGCGGGATTCTATCTGTGCTTCATACTTAAATTTTAGAAATGTTCCACGTGGAACATTGTAATTATTTTTCGCTTGTGATATAATAGCGAAAATGGCAGCAAAAGGCGAGGCGGCCGTAATTGAATTATAGAAGGAGCAAACCATGGGACGGATCATCGCAATAGCCAATCAGAAAGGCGGCGTCGGAAAAACAACAACATCTATCAATCTCTCTGCTGCACTTTCTGAAAAAGGGAAAAAAGTTCTTCTGATTGACCTTGACCCGCAGGGTAATTCGACGAGCGGACTCGGGATTGATAAAAACGAACAGAATACGATCTATCATCTCCTGGTGGATGACCAGGACATTCGAAGCTGTATCCGCAACAATGTCTGGAAAACGCTGGACCTGATTCCTTCCACCGTAAACCTTGCGGGCGCTGAAATCGAAATGCTGGACATCCCCCGCCATGAGTTCATCCTCAAGACTAAGCTTCAGGAGATCGAGAATGATTACGATTATGTGATTATAGACTGTCCGCCCAGCCTGAACCTTCTGACTGTCAATGCGCTGACGACTGCGGATTCTGTACTTGTACCGATCCAGTGCGAGTTTTATGCCATGGAAGGCCTCACACAGTTGATGTACACTGTTCAGCTGGTTCAGAAAAAGCTGAACCCTTCGCTTAAAATGGAAGGTGTTGTGTTTACAATGTACGATGTGCGCACAAACCTCTCGCAGCAGGTCGTTGATTCCGTACGTCAGTACCTGAAAGACAAAGTATACGAGACAATTATTCCGCGAAACGTCCGCCTGGCGGAAGCGCCGAGTCATGGAATGCCGATTCTGGAATACGATTCCCGCTCCACCGGAGCTTATGCTTATCGACGGCTTGCCGAAGAAGTGATCAATACATAAAGAAAGCATTTGTCAGGGAACAATCCGAATGCGGACGGAAAATATCGAGAGGCAGACAGAATGTTCCACGTGGAACATCACCTGATTTTCTCAAACCGAACAGAACGGTTTTGACGGAGGACTGATCATGGCAGTAAAAAACAAAGGACTGGGAAAAGGGCTCGGCTCTCTCCTCGGCGACGTAGCTGATCTTAACAAAATCACGGAAGTGCCGCCGATTACCGAAGAAGAGATCAAAAATGAGCAGACAATTAAACTGCGGCTGATTGAACCGAACCGAAACCAGCCCCGAAAGGATTTTAACGAGGAAGGCCTGCAGGAACTGGCGGAATCCATCCGTGTACATGGGATTGTTCAGCCGCTGATTGTGACAAAACGCGGTGACCATTACCAGATTGTCGCCGGAGAGCGCCGCTGGCGTGCGGCAAAAATCGCAGGACTTCGGGAACTGCCGGCAATTGTTAAAGATTACAGTGATAAAGAAATCGATGAGATCTCCCTGATCGAAAACATACAGCGTCAGGATCTGAATCCAATCGAGGAAGCAGGGGCTTTCAAACAGCTGATGGACGAGTACGGACTGACGCAGGAGGCGCTGTCGGAACGCGTTGCAAAGAGCCGGACAGCGATTACCAACAGTCTGCGGCTTCTGCGGCTTCCGGAAGCAGTTCAGGAGCTTTTGAAAAACTCGGATATTTCAACCGGACATGCCAAGGTGCTTCTCGGCCTTGATACTCCGGAAAAACAGGCAGAAGCCGCTAAAATTGTAGCAGAACAGAATCTGAGCGTCCGTGAGACTGAAAAACTGGTAAAATCTTTTGACAAAGTGCCGTCAGCGCCGAAAAAGAGAGACCTCGGATCCAGTCTTGCATATGAAGAAAGCGAAAATCGTTTGAAAGAGCTTTTGAAAGCCAGGGTACGAATCCGCAGAAAGAAAGAGAATACGGGAAGAATTGAAATCGAGTATTTCTCCCTGGATGAACTGGAACGCATTTTGTCGCATATACACTGACGGAGAAGAAATGGATAGAATTCAGGAACTGATTACAACATTTACAGAGCAATATATTTGGATTATATTGCCAATTGCGGCAATTCTTCTGATTCTTGTACTGGTGCTTGCGGTACTTGTAATCATACAGATTGCAAAAACACGGAAGATGGAACGGCGGCTTTCTCTGTTTATGCAGGGCGACGACATGGTTTCTCTGGAAGATGTGCTGCGTCATGTGATTGAAGACAACCAGAAAGTAAAGATCCAGCTGAAAAACAATGTGGATGAAATTGTCAAGATCAACGAGAACCTGCTGACCGCTTACAGAAAAACCGGCATTGTCAAATACAATGCTTTTCCTGGAATGGCCGGAAAAGTCAGTTCATCGATTGCGCTTCTGAACAATGAGAACAACGGTCTCCTGGTGACTTCCATCCACGGAACAGACGGATGCTACACTTATGTTAAGGAAATTATGAACGGAAAATCCATTAATCCGCTCACGAAAGAAGATGAAGAAGCATTGAAGATTGCTCTGGAGATGCAGATATAAACTTTGATGGGAGCAGAAGGAGGAAAGAAATGTCGCCAGCCGATTATTTTGAGATTGCAATGATTTTAGCTTTCGGTATTTCCTGGCCGATTAATCTTTACAAGGCCTGGAAAGCCCGTACGACAAGGGGAACGAGCATCTTATTCCTAAGCCTGATTTTTCTCGGGTATATTGCAGGAATCATCTCAAAATTCTGCAATCAGGATTATATGTCCAATTTCGGCCAGCGCTGGTATGTGCTGGTAGTGTATTTCCTGAATCTGATTGTTGTCGGAGCTAATATTGTCGTTTATTTCATGAACTGGAAAATTGACAGGAACATCAACCCGAAACGCTGACAGAAAGCCGTTTCGTGCGTTTATTCGTCAGTATTCCTGCTGCTCCGCCTGTGCCTGTGCCTCCAGGATTGCGAAATCGAAGCCCCGGAGCGCATCGAACGGAGCGAAGATTTTTGCGCGTTTTTCAAGCGGCATGCCCGGATGTTTCAGCCGGAAAGGATCAAAGGGGCTGTGAACAGGCCTGCCCCGCTCGGCGACGGCTTTGTATTTGAAATTCCGGGGCTCGGGCATATAGCCGAGAATCATCTTTTCGTTCATCTTTATATCTCCTGAGAATCGTTATACTGTCCGGACAGGGCCCGAATCGCCGCCTTCATTTTCTGCACAACAGAATCGGGGGCGGTGATTCGGACTTTTTCGCCGAGTGCCATCACCCATCCCAGAAACTGGGGCGAAACTGCCACGCTGACCATGGTCTTGAAATGCTCGTGATCTGTCGGAATGATGGGGATGTCCTTTCCGAAGCGGTCGATCAGGACGCCTGCAACGGAATTTTCCGCTTTTATTGTGACGCGGGTTTCATCGCCTCCGTACATACCGAAAAGGCTTCTGGTGTAACGCGGGAGGTTGAAGGCCTTAAAGGCTTCCTGTCCCTCTCTGCGCCTGTCCGTGAGGGAAATATGAAGCATTTTGTCCACGCGGTAGTGCTTGATTTTCTGATCTTCCGCATCATAGGCAACGAGGTAGTAGTTTTCGCTGTCCCAAAGCAGCACCCAGGGGCTGAGCAGGTACCAGGCGCCGCCGTGACGGAGTTCCGGCTCTTTTTTCAGGTTCCACTGGAAATACTGAAAACGGATCTGCCGGTCCCGGCCGATTGCTTCGTGCAGGGCGTCGACATTATAGTAAATACTTTCGTTCATGGATTTGACCCGCCCGGAAATAATGACCTGACGGTTCAGCTCGCCGGCTTCATGGCGGCTCAGAAGCGTTTCAAGTTTTTTGATCAGCTCCTGGGACTTTCGGTCCGTGATGAATTTGGCGGACTGTACAGAGTCCACGAGAAGCTTCAGTTCAGGAAGTTCAAAAGTGCGGGAGCCGATGTGATACCGGTGCTCCCGGCCATCCTGTTCCCGGATAATATCGACTCCGAAATGCCGGAGCTCTTCGAAATCCTGATAAAGCGTTTTCCGGTCGGCGTTTACATCACAGGAACCGAGTTTTGAAATGATTTCCTGTATTGTAAGGCCATGCTGCTCATCCGTCTCTTCCCGGAAAATCCGGAGAAGATACAGAAGCTTCAGTTTCTGGTTGGAGGATCTGGCCATGGGGGCCTCCTTTGTCGGTTTTCATCGTTTCATTCGCCGGACGGTCATCGGGCGGCCCGGGCGGAGGGGGAGCTTTTTCGGAACGGACAGAAGAAGCCCGACGATTTTCTTCCCGCAGTAAATGCACTCCATGGTGCCGTTTGTTTCCAGAAGGTCGAGACCGGTATTGACTGCGCCGCAGCAGGGGCATTTGACCGTGTATTTCATCATCCCGCCTCCTGTTCAGTTTTCGCTGCTTTCGAGGTAATCCCGGTATTCCTCGTCGCTCGCAAAAAGCATATATTCACCGTTGACGTTTCCCATATAGCCGTCTTCCGTAGGGTATCCGTACATCTTCAGGGACCTCCTTTTCTGAATCTGACTGCATTATATCAGAAACAGTGTCCCAAAAAACGCCCTCAATCGGCGGAAAAGAAGAAAAAACGGTCCGAACGCAATTCCTGCTTGCAAGTCCTTTACAAGGGATACTTTTTGTAATAAAATAAAAGAAAATGCCGCAGGCAAAAAATGGAGGAACGAATATGTCAGACAATAAAAATAACGCTTTTGCTCTTACAGACAGAACAGCGGATTTTGATGTTTCGGATATCAGTGAAAATCACGTGATGGGGCTTCTTGCCTATCTGTCATGGCTGGTGCTGATCCCGATTTTCAAGGCAAAGAACTCTAAATATGCGCGATTCCATGTGAATCAGGGACTGATTCTTGCAATCCTTGAAACGATTCTCGGGATTGTGTCGGGGATTTTCTCCTCAATCGGAAATCATGTGCTGATCGGGTTCCCGTTTTACCTTATTTCCGTTCTTGTCAGTCTCCTGCAGATCCCGGTCGTGATCTATGCTGTTATCGCGTTCGTCGGCGCGATCCGCGGCAGAGCTATGGAGATTCCGTTCATCAACAGCATCAAAATCCTGAAATAATGCACAGCATCAACAGAATACAGGAGCACTGTAAACGGCACAGGCGGTTTGCGGTGCTTTTTTATTGCTTTCGGAGAGAAGCTTTTCCCGCCTGCATGAAGACATTCACGGCTGAGATGTTCTGTCAGGACCACACTAACGCATCCGGGCGGTCCTGTCAAGCGGAAAATCCGTATAATTTTACTTCAGAAAACCTCATTTCTTCGCCGGATACCGCTGTTTTAACATATTGCTATTCTTGATTTTTTGTTGTATAATATAGTAGACTGTATATTTGTGACTAATTTTCAGAAAAAGGGAATTCGGCACAGGAAAGAGGAAGAACTTTTGAAAAAATCTGCTTACGTGAAGACTGCGCGCGGAATATATAATACGCTTATGACAGCGGCGCTTTTCACCCTGATCCTGTGTGCTTCGGTATCTCTTGTCGTTTACGCGACGCCGCTTTATTATATGATGGTGAAAATCCTGAAGATTCCGGAAAACACCGGGGTCAGTTTCGATGTCTGCAAACGGAATTATGACGCGCTGATTTACTACAACTGCTTCTGGGGCCCGAAAAAGCTCGTATTTCCGGATTTTGTGATGTCGGAGCACGGGGAGATTCATTTTGAGGAAGTAAAACGGATCTTTGTGTTCATGCAGTATGCGGCGATCGGCAGTTTTGCCGCGGTGCTTCTCGGACATTTTCTGTACGGAAAGAAGCGGCGGATCTACGGATTCCTTCCGGCGACGATCATTCTTGCAGTCGCTGTGGTTCTTGCTGTCGGGGCAGGGTTTCTGATCAGCTGGGAGCAGACCTTCATCCTGATGCATAAACTGCTTTTTACAAATAATTACTGGCTTTTTGACCCGGATAAAGATCCGGTGATCACAATTCTCCCGGACGCGGTATTCCTGGCGGCCGGGGTGGGGATTATTGCCCTGATGACCGCGGGGCTTGTGATTTCCGGACTTCTGTGGCGGAAACATAAAAGGGAGAAGAAGTGAAGCACATTTTCTATGTGATCGGGAAAAGCTCCACCGGGAAGGATACCATTCTTTCCGCGCTTCTTAAGGATCCGAAGCTCGGACTTTCGGAAATCGTACAGTATACGACGCGTCCGATCCGGGACGGAGAAGCCGAGGGACGGGAATACCATTTTATCACGATGGAAGAATCCCTGCGCCTTCGCGAGGCGGGAAAAATCGTCGAAGAGCGTGTGTATGAGACTGTGCACGGCCCGTGGAAGTACATGTTTGTCGATGACGGCCAGCTGGAACGGGGAGACGGGGACTTCATCGCGGTCGGAACCGTCGAGTCCTATGTGAAAGTGCGGGATTATTTCGGGAAGGACCGGGTCCTGCCGATCTATATTTTTGTGGAAACCGGTGAACGCCTGCAGCGTGCCCTGAACCGCGAACGCACGCACGACAATCCGAAGTATGCGGAAATGTGCAGGAGATTCCTTGCGGATGAGCAGGATTTTTCGGATGAGAAGCTGCGGGAAGCCGGACTTCTGGATGAGCGGGGACGGGTTCTCAACGGATTCGAAAATGTATCGCTTTCCGATACGATCCGGGCCGTCCGGGAATTTGTGATCGGGTGTCAAAAGGCGGAATGAGCAGGATAAAAGAAGAACTTCTGAAGATTGCAAAAAGCGGAAAAACCGCCCAGGCATACCTGCTGGAAGGATCGGATGACGCGGCGCTTCTTGATGCGGCGAAAAGCTTCGCGGCGGCAGTCGGGGCATCCGCGGCCGATACCGTTTTTCCGGAACGGGAAAAGCCGAACCTGATCAGCGTATCGGACATCCGCAGCGCGCTTGTTTCGACGGTCGGCATCCGCCCTTATGACAGTCCGCACAAACTTTATATCATAGAGCATGCAGAACTGATGAATCCCCAGGCACAGAATGCGCTTCTGAAAACCCTGGAGGAGCCGCCGGCATATGTTGTGATCCTGCTTCTTACGGTTAACGCGAAAGTGTTTCTGCCAACGATTCTCTCGCGCTGCGTCAAGCTTTCCGAGGCAGATGAGCCGGGTCTTTATAATGCGGATGCGCCGGAAACAGAGGAAAGCCTGAAGCTTACAGACGCATTTTTCAGGGAAAGCGTCGGACTTTCGGCAGAACGTGCGCTGTTCTATACCGCGGAATTTGTGAAAAAAAAGCTGTATTATCCGCAGATCCTGGATCGGTTCCTCTTGTGGTACCGGGACATCCTGCTTGCAAAAAGCGTCGGAAACGCAGAGGGTTCTATGCTGTCCCGGGAGAAAAACACCGTCCGCATGCTGGCGGAAAAGATGGAAAACGAAGCAGTCAGCCGGTGCATTCAGGAAGTTCATGAAACCAGGC
>CACYBV010000101.1 GCA_902772745.1 uncultured Eubacteriales bacterium | reverse complement strand
GTGCTGCCGGCCGGGATCTCGGAAGCGGACCTCTTGGCATTTGCCGAAAGAGGTTTTGACGGCGGCATCGTCAGCAGTATTCGGTGCCATTATTTCAGCGCCAGGAAAAACGCCCTGACAGACGAGGCATTTCAGGCTTTTTTTGCCGACAATCCGGCTTATCAGGTGAGACAGGGCCTTCTCATCGACAATGACAATCCTTCGGCCGCGGAGGAAAGCACGGGCAGCAGCGGGTCGGACGCACAGGAGGTGCAGGAAAGCGGTGAAGAGTCTGCCGGCCAGGAAGAAAGCACACAGTAAACTGCAGTATGGTTCCGTCCGTAAACCCGTCGGGAAAGATTCGGATTGCAGGATCGAATATGAGAACGGCGTCATTTTGGCAAGGAGACCGTATTTTACATTATCCGGAGGGATCGTCAGGATGTAAATTAACGCGATCGACTGGTTCGGCGTCAGGGTGATTCGAAGAGAGGACGTGGAGAAATATTTCCCGGATGAGTAAATACCGGCACAGAGCAGCAATTTAAAAGTATTCCGGTCTTCCCGATACAGAGTTGGACAGGGACGTCAAATAATAGGCTGTGTACATCGTGAGAATTATAATTTTGTCTGATATTATATTTTTTACCGAGTCATTGTGACCTGAGCAAAAAAACAGGCAGATAATAAGTGAAGGGCTATAAAATTCGGGAAGAAAGGAGAAACGCAGATGGAAGACAGCCGGATTGTAGAGCTGTACTGGCAGCGGGATGAGACTGCAATCACCGAAAGCGAAAACAAATACGGACGTTTATGCTTTTCCATCGCGAACAATATTCTCCGAAATCAGGAAGATGCGAAAGAGTGTGTAAATGACACATGGCTCGGAGCGTGGAATGCAATGCCGCCCCATCGGCCGGAGATTCTCTCCACTTTCCTCGGAAAAATCACGAGACGACTTTCGCTCAGAAAATGGCGTGCCCGGACCGCGGAAAAACGCGGTGGGGGAGGCTTGGAAATATCCATAGAGGAGCTGGAAGAATGCATTCCTTCCGGGCAGAGGATTGATGAAGGCCTTGAAACGGCAGAACTTGCAGAAATCATCAGTGCTTTTCTTGAGACGCTCCCACAGGAGGACCGGCGGGTATTTCTGCGCCGGTACTGGTATTTCGACTCCATACGGGATATTTCCCAACGGTTCGGTTTCGGATTGAGCAAAGTTAAAATGATGCTGAAGCGCACGCGTGATAAGCTTCTGGTATGCCTTCAGAAGGAGGAGATCTGGATATGAAATCCGAAAAGCTGCAGGATGCAATCGGTGAAGTGAAAGATTCGTTGATTCTGGATGCAGATACGGGAACGGTCAGGAAACAGAACAGCTGGATCAAATGGGCGGCTGCTGCAGCCGGTGCGGTGCTGATCCTGACCGCCGGTATCCTGTATGTTTCCGGTTCGATCGGAAGAAAAGAGGATCCTGATGGGAAGAGCAACGCGGCTGCGGAACAGGAAAGTCATGATGAACAAAGTGATTCGGCTGCAGAACAGGATCATTCCGGCCCGGCAGTTATTTTTTCAGAGCAGGGCCTTGACGCGGAGCTAGTCGAAGATCCGTCGGAAATCGCTGTAAATGAAATGCCGTATGTTTCCAGAGAGGAAGCAGTCGGACATCTGAACAGCGCCGGAGCGGTTCTCGAATGCACCGTCGAAGAAATCAGCCGTATCAGAGTTCCGGAGCCTGGCAGCGACAGCGTATGGTTCATTACGACGATGACGCTTTCCCTGAACCGTGTAATCCGGGGAAAGACAGAAGAAGAGCGCTTCCGTGTCGTCAATGCTGCGGTTACGAATATGCCTGTCGATTTTTTCTGTTATCCGGGTCTTGAAGAGTGCAGAAAGCAGATGCACGCTGCCTTTATTCTGAGGGATGTCGATGACGGTGAGGTCTGGACAATCGGGGACCAGGAGATTTCCGTGAAAGAACTCGGAGATTATTCTGTGGTCAGGTGTCTGAGCTTTGACGGTACGAATATTCAGTATGAGAATTACAGCATTCCGCTGACAGAACTGGAGAACTGACTGTTTTCAGCGGTACAGACGATTTAAGGAATCGATACCTGCTAAACCGACTGGCTTATTACGAGACGGCGAAAAAGCAGAAATTCACCTAAATCCCCCAAATTAGTTCCAGCTAAAGAGGTTTTTTACCAGCCTATTCTCTCATCCTGGGTACTATATGCATCTTGTGGAAGACGATTATTATCGGAGGTTTATCCATGTTGGCCATGAACTGAAAGTCTATGAAGATCCGGACGGTGTGAGGAAGCTGTACCGGGATTATCAGATTCTTAATCGGTACATTACAAAAAACTATCATCTGACGAATGAACTCCCGAGGAATCCGGATTTGTCGGATGAAGCACTCATGGAAGCGGCAGACTTCGCGACAGGGCCGTTCCTTTTGGAAATGAAAAATGATTTCACAGAACAGGTCGAAGGAAGAACAATATTCCTGCCAGAGGAGATGCTGGAAGAATATTTTCCGAAATATATGCAGGAAATCAAAAAGGAATTCCGGGCGGCTCTTCATTGAAATCATTACCTGAAGGCGGAGGACTTTGCCTGGAAGCGGAAAACCTGATCCTAAGCAAATGAGACAGAAAGTTCTTCGTATCAGGGTCAGTTCAAGTATAGGGAAACAAAAACGGGGGCTGTTGTGACAGCCCCTAATATATAAAAGCCAGACAATTATGGCGCTTTATTCTATCTGTTCGTATTCTACTTCTGTATAGAATTCTGCCGGATAGCTTTCCTCGATGTAATCTCTCAGAGTGGGGAGAATACCGTTGAAGTGATCCGTCTTGACATGATATTCAAAAGCAGCACGATCCTTCCAGACTTCGATAAATGCAACAACTGACGGATCTGATTCCAGCCGATTGACGGTATAAGAAACGTTCCCTTCCTCCGCCTGCGATTTCTCAACAAGCTCCCTGACAGATGCAAAGTACTGATCTAAGCATCCGTCTTTGATCTTTGATTTTGCGATGATTTTAAGCATAGTGGTTCTCCCTTCAGGTTTTTCTTTATCACTTTCCTGTGTTTCTATTTTACCTGCTTCAGCGTATAAAGCATCCAGGCTTTTTCATATCTCGCAGAATAAACCGTGTCTCCAAAACGGACCATTTCCGGTACCAGTTCGCCTTGAATCTCCCCATCAATCAGCTTCTGACAGAGTTCCGCCATTTGTTCCATCAGGAGAAGACCGGGCTCATTCGGCTGGTACCTCGGATCCGGGAAACCAAACTTCTGCTCATAATGTCCGCCGAGAAATGTCCAGCTTTCGTCAACGCCAAGATCCCGCATTTTGGCGGCCGCTTCCAAAATGGTCTTCCGATAGGCCGAAAGATCAGAACAGCCGGGAAGCTGCATCCAGACATTTGCGCCGCTTGAGAAGGCGTCTCCATGGAACACCGCACGATGCTTTCGGTCAACAAAGCTGACAGAACCCGGCGTGTGCCCGGCAGAATCCACCACAACAAGATCCAGTCCCGGGATTGTGATTACATCACTGCCATTGATATCGATTCTCTTGTTGAAATCCGCATGAGCTTCAGTCGGTACCAGGTGATCGTCCTTTTTGGACATATAGAAACAGTCAAACTCAGAAACTTTCATAGAGTGATCGAGATGGCCGTGCGTAACTACGAGTGTCAGCGGCTTTTTTGTGATGTGTTCACGGATATAGTTGGTCAGATTTTCGTCCCGCATACCCGTATCAATCACAAAAGCCTCTGTTTCGCTCTCATCAACATAGATGGAATCGTTGATTCCGTCATAGATCCATGTGATTTCGGGCATCACCTGCTCGTGAGTGTACTTGTCGCGCTCCAGTTCGTGCATAATTCAATTCACCTCCGTGTGTTAACTTTTTTACTTTTCATACATTGCCAT
>CACYBV010000100.1 GCA_902772745.1 uncultured Eubacteriales bacterium | reverse complement strand
CCACAGAGCCTTATGTTTATTCGCAGATGGTCGCCGGCAAAGATGCTCCCCACTTCGGCGAAGCGAAGAACTCCTGGCTGACGGGTACGGCGGCGTGGACCTTTATGAACGTTTCGCAGTACATCCTCGGCATCCGGCCCGAATTCTCCGGCCTTGCGGTGGATCCCTGTATTCCTGCGGATTTCAAAGAACTCACGATCTGCCGTAAATTCCGCGGATCGACCTATAAGATTCATGTGACGAACCCGGACGGCGTCGAGAAGGGCATCAAGTGCATGACCGTGAACGGAGAAGCTGTGGAAGGCAACATCATTCCGCCGGCTGCGGTTCCGGGCGTGTATGAGGTGGAAGCTGTGATGGGATGATGTCCCGTCCCCTATAATACATTTACAGGCCGGCTGAAGGCTTACTCCGGCCGGCCTGTTTTCATGAACAAGATGTGCATAGAAGATTTATTAAACTGCCCGTATTGGATCATTGACGTTCTCCCGAAGCAGGTGCCTGCGGAAAGCGCGGGGCAGTACTTTACCGTTGAAAAGTATTTCCGAACCGTGCTTATGGAACAGATACAGCTTCGGAAACTTTTGCTGATTCTGAAGCTCTGCTGCTATCGGGACATCACGCTGTTTTTTCCGGACACGGAGGAAAGCGCAAAGAACCCGCCGCCGGAAGTGCTGCGGGAAAGCATGAACAACAGGAATGTCTGTCTTATCATCGGAGACGCCCTGATCACTTCCGATCCGGAGGATACGGGCATGACCCTGTACAACGCTTCGGACGAGCTCATCGATCTTATGGAAAAGCTGGCCCTGTCTGAAAGCTTCTATGTCTGGCAGACCGAAGAGGGCATAAACCGGGAAGGAAGGAAAAACAGGTAGCAGCATGAAGAAATACCGATCCAGCATTATTCGAATCATTCTTTCTCTGGCATCGGCCGCTCTGACGGGGCTTTTATGGTTTCTCGCAAAGAAGTTCCCGTCCTTTTTCTTCCCGGGATACCGCAGGGTTTCACGGGCGGTCATGAAAGGCATCTCTTTTGTAACGGGAATCGTTCCGTTTTCTCTCTGGGACATTTTCGCGGTTCTTTTGATCCTCGCGGCTTTCGCAACGCTGATCGCAAGCATCGTACGGGTCTTCCGGCTGACACGCGGCGTCGGAACGCGGCTTCGGACTCTCCTGTGCTGGCTCACGAGCTGGACTCTTGCCATTTCGCTTCTCGGATCCTTCGCGGTTTCCGGCTGGATGCTGAACCATTACGCGCCGAAACTGAGCGGGGAACTCGGGCTCGAGATCCGCCCGTACAGCCAGGAAGAACTGTACCTGGCGACCAGATACTATATGGGCAAAGCGGCGGAATACGCTCCCCTGCAGGCGCGGGGCGAGGACGGCGCGCTCCTTCGGCAGGATTTTAAAGAAACCGCAGTGAAGGCCGGGAAAAGCTATGAACGCCTTTCCGGGCGTTTCCCGGTATATGCAGGCGGATCGACTGCCCGTGCGAAAAAGCTTTCCCTGACCGGGACATACTTCCTTGAACGGGGAATCACGGGGATTTTCATGCCGCTGACCGCGGAATCCTCGGTGCCTGAAATGGATGCGGCGGTTGATCTGCCGTTTACGATGGCGCACGAGTGCGCGCACCGCCTGGGAATCGCCTCGGAGGAAGAGTGCAACTTTTCGGCGTATCTTTCCTGCGAAGCCTCGGAGGATCAATATTTTCTGTATTCCGGCTATTACAGCGCGTACATTTACTGCCACAACAAGCTCGTCCGGGAGGATAAATCCTGGAACGAACGGCTGATGGCTGAAGCTTCCGGGGAAGGGTACGAGCTTCTGCGGAGAGACGCGCGGGATGCGGCTGCGTGGTACAAATCACAGGAAAAAGAGAAAAAAGCGGAAAAGATGACAAAAACGAACGACAGCTACCTGAAAACCTTTGATCAGGAAGAGGGCGTCAAATCCTACGGCGAAGTCGTAAACGATCTGATAGCATGGTATCTCATGGAACATGCAGGAGAATGACGGAGGGAGAGAGTTTTTATGGCAGAAATCAGAAACTTACAGGATCCGCAGGGGCGCCTCCTGGCGCATGCAGCCGTTCCGGAAAAGTATTTGGCCGGCGCTTCCCTTGTCAACCAGATCCAGTCGGAGCGGGTTCCGTTTTTCATCACGGCACACGCGGTGGATGCGTCCCGCAATGTTATCATGTACGGACTCAGCGATGAAATGTACACGACCTATGTGGACCCGATCCTGAAACAGACGGTCCGCCGGGTTCCGAATGCCATCCTGTCGTCGTTCCGGGACTTTATCGAGCCGGAGGATTACCTCTGGCAGTTTGCCTCCGCACTTTCGCAGCTTCGGCTGACTCCGGTCGCCACAGCGGATCTTCCGAGCATCATCGGATCGAACATTCAGGAAAGTTATCAGAATTTCCTGAAGGAGTACCAGACTTATTTCGACATCGAAGCCCAGCTCGGAACCCCGACTTATCCCAACAATTCCGTCATGAAATCCGTGCTCGTAAAATACAGCGCCGTGACCGCGTCCGGTCATCCGGTGACCGTGCTGGCCGGGATGGATTACAAGGGCATTGAGTATTATACGACCGTAACGCCGGCAATGGTTTTCGGCGGGCTTTTCGGAACGAGACGCCGGACGCCCGAGAGGCCGCCTTCGAAACAGTTCGGACACGGGTCACCCTGCGCGGCGATCGACTGGGGTGCGGCAAATAAGTTCCTTTTGATGACGCCGGTGGAATATGAAGAGGAATCCACGAGAGATTTCCTGAATTTTGCCGCAACCTTCCACATGGACACGGCGCTTCGGCAGCAGTTCCATCAGCAGAACGCCCGACGTGCCGAAATGATGGTTCAGCAGGCGGTTCAGCTTCAGCGCATAGCACAGCAGATGGCGATTCAGCTGCAGATTTCCCAACGCCGGCTTGCACAGACGCTTGCCGAAAACAGTGCGGCAATGAGCGCCGGCATTATGGACAGCTGGAACAAAAAGATGGCTTCCGACAGCAGGATCAGCGCCGCAAGGTCAGAGGCAATCCGCGGCGTGGATGTCTATACCAACAGCTACGGGCAGCGTGTGGATGTCAGCGTAACCGCTGATCACGTTTATGAAAACCAGTACGGAGATGTCTATGGCGTTTCCGGAAATGCGCCTGACAACGAACTTTTGAGCAGGCTGAACTGGACGGAACTCCGAAAATGAACGGTACATCCCTGTTTCTGACGAGAACGCGCTATCTGAATGGCCTTTTGTGCCCGAAAATGCTGTGGCTAAGGGTAAACCGTCGGGAAGACTTCAAAGATGCGTCAGTGCCTCCGGAGGCTGTCGAAAACAGCCGGAATATTCAGGAACTGGCGAGGCAGCTGTTCAAGCCGGTGACCGTGATCGGACACGGCGAATACGCGGAGATGGAAGAAAAAACCCGGGAAGCGCTTCGAAGAGCACTGCCGGCCGAATCCGCCCCTTCGGAGAACGAAACGGCGGCTCCGGCGGCGATTGCCCACGCAGCGCTTTCCTTTCAGAACTGCCATGCGCTGATTGACCTTCTGATGCTCCGCCCGGACGGCGGGGCAGAAATCTATATGGTCAAAAGCGCCTCCCATGCAAGCGCGCTTTCAAGGGAGGATCTTTCTTATCAGTATTATGTCTGCCGGATGGCGGGGCTTCGTGTGGAAAAGGCAGCCGTGATAATCCTGAACCGGGAGTATGTGCTTCACGGGGAGGTTGAGCCTGAAAAACTTTTCCGGGTCATGGACCTCACAGCTGATATGAAGAAGAAAATAACCGGGGTTCGGGAGCGGATCCGGAAGCTCAGAATCTATATGACACAGGAAAGAGAGCCCCGGCGGAGACTGTCCTCGGGCTGCTTTTCCCCCTACGACTGCAGCTGTTTCCCGCTCTGCGGCCAGGATCTTCCGGAGCCGAACGTCTT
>CACYBV010000099.1 GCA_902772745.1 uncultured Eubacteriales bacterium | reverse complement strand
CTTTCGCCCTGTTCACGGCGTATTTTGCGGTGGACGGGCTGATTTACGATCTTGCAGGCACGGCGAGAGAAACCAAGGCCGTTTTTATGTTCCTTGGGATGACTGCGGCGGGCATCCTGCTTTTTGTGCTGATCGGCATTCTGAAAAGGAATGTCCAGCGGGTCTGGAGTCTTTTCTTTGTGCTGCTGCTTCTCGGCGCAGGCATTGTGGCGATCCGTCCCTACGCGCGGATCCCCCGTGTTCAGAACCTGGTTCTCGGGATGAGTGTGATCGGCTGGCCGCTCGCGATTTACATGCTTGCCTGCGCGCTGAACCGCTTTGCGAGCTACCGCCTTCTGAAAAGGTGCACGCTGATTTTCGCTGTCTTTTCCCCGCTGACTTCGATGATGAACAATCTGGCGCAGGACCTGTTCCCGGAGAAGCTTCCTTTGATCGGACTCGGTTACGCCGCGCTGTTTATCATACTTTACGTTCTGACGCTCCCTTCAAGCACGAAGTATCTGTTCTCCCAGCTATGGACGGGTGAGATGAATGAAAATGAGATGACGAAGGTGACAGACCATGAAAAAGCCCCCTTTGATGCTTATAATCTGACGCCAAGGCAGCGGGAGGTCTGCGAACACCTCCTGTCCGGAAAGACCTACCGCCAGACCGCGGCGGAACTGGGACTTTCGGAATCCACCGTCAAAATGCATGCCGCGGAACTTTACCGGCGCCTCGGAATCCAGAGCCGTGCCGAGCTGTTCCGCATGTTCGGCGCGAGGTGAGAACGGCGGGACCGTCCGCGTGATTGCCGTCGCCGGTCCTCGTTCACGGCCGCCCGGGATGACAGAAATGCCGCGTTTTACGCCAACCTGTCCAAAAGTACGTATTGTTTTTCAGAGCATGTCAGCTTAGTATATTCTCAGTAAAATGCATCCGGACGTTTTGTGCCTCGCGAAACATCCGGGCATGCCGAATAAAAAGGAGGACTGAAGCGATGAAAAGACTGTACTGTTTGATCCTTGCAGCAGTGCTGGTAATGGGACTTGCGGGCTGCGGAAAAGCAAAAGACCCGGCGGGGAACGCCGGAAAGGAAGAAAATGTAGGTAATCAGGGCGCAGGCAGTTCCTCCGGGAAACTGAAGGACGGCCAGTGGCCGGAGTCTGTTTACGGACCTCTTGGCATAGACGCGCCCAAAACCAACGGAAAAATCGTCTATACCGAGTTTAACGACGAGGGTTCCTACCAGTATGGGGTCTATTATGACGGTGTGACCCGGGAAGAATTCGTCGCCTGGACGGACGGGCTGTTCCAGAAAGGCTTCCGCGCGCATGACCGGGACAAGGAGCGTATAAAGAACAGCTACGACTACGACACCATGGTTTATCTGCCGCAGGAAAAGCAATCCTACCGCCTCAGGCTTTCTTTTGACCTGGACAATCCGATGAGCTTCGAGTGGTACGACGATGACAACAAGAATTACACGATCATCTGGGAAAAGGACGATGACGGCGAGGAATACGGCTACATCCGGTATAATCTCGCGATCTCCCTGAACCCTTTGGATACCGCACAGAGCTTCGAAGGAGAACTCGAAAAGTTCGGGATGAAGGCAGAGGATTTCAAGGACGTTCCGAACATCCGTGCCGTCGCCTTGGGAAAAGGGGATTTCTCGGATGCCGCGACGTTCCGCTTTTACGCCGATCACATGACGACCCAGGAGGAGCACGAATTCATCCGAAAAAAACTCATCGACAAGTTCGCGGAAGCCGGCTGGAAATTCTATCACGGCTTCAATACCGAAATGGAGCTTTCGGCAGACGATCTGAAGGAGCAGGGCATCGGCAGCTATTATGTCGCAAAGGATGATGCGATGTACTTCATCATGGTCGACCCGGATTCAGAATACGGTGAATTCGGCGGAAGATACGGCGTCTACATTCAGAACGCAAAGCGCTGATGATGAAAAACACGCTGCCCCCTTTCTGTGGGTAATGCTTTCCGGAAAGGAGATTTCGTGTCCGAAGCGGAAGAATAAGTCTGCGCCATCAAAAAAGGAGGGCGTTTTTCACGGGAAAGGGAAGAACCCCTGGATCTGTCCAAAAGTATATATTGTATTGATTTTTGTGCTTTTGATGTTATTCTTTTCTTGCAGACGGACGATTCCGGTCCTTTCGGCGTTTATGTACTGCAGCATGATCTCCTGCCCGAAGACCTTGAAAAGGCGGTTTTTTTCGAGGAAATGTCCGGGTTCGCGGCGTTCTGCCAGATGGAAAAACCGGCAGAGGATGACGTATATCAGGGATGGGGTGAATTT
>CACYBV010000098.1 GCA_902772745.1 uncultured Eubacteriales bacterium | reverse complement strand
TCTGAAGCAGGTGAGTTTTGAGGACGGCGATATTTCGGCTGAGGACGAGATCAAAAAAGTATTCGCCCCTGTGTTTGAAACGGAAAAACGGATGCATGAAATCGAGGCCCGTCTTTCGGACCAGGATGCAAAACTTCTGGGAGAGTACAATGATCTCCAGAAGAGAATGGAAGCGCTGAACGGATACACCTGGAAGCAGGATATGGAAATTATGTTCCAGCGTTTCGGCTTCAGCCTGGCGGATCTTCAGCGCCCTGTGGGCACTTTTTCGGGCGGTCAGCAGACAAAGATCGCATTTATCAAGCTCCTTCTGTCCCGTCCCGATATCATGCTTCTGGATGAGCCTACGAACCATCTGGACCTGCCCGCGATCGAATGGCTTGAAAACTATCTGAAGAAATATGACAAGGCGGTGGTAATCGTCTCGCACGACCGGATGTTCCTGGACAACGTGACGGACGTTACCTATGAAATCGAATACCATCATCTCAAACGGTATCCCGGGAATTACACCGCTTTTATGAAGCAGAAAGAACTGGATTACGAAAAGCAGGAAAAGGATTACGAAGCGCAGCAGAAGGAAATCAAGCGGCTCACAGACTGGATTGAGAAGTGGAAAAACACCCCGACAAAGGTTGCAGCCACCCGTTCCAAACGCATGGCAATCGAGCATATGGTGAAGATCGAAAAGCCGCAGCGCTTCGATACCAGGACTTTCAAGGCACTTTTCACGCCGAAGCTTGAAAGCTATCACGACGTGCTGAATGTGAAAAAGCTGGTCATCGGCTACAGTAAACCGATCGCGGAAGTTTCCTTCCTGCTCACAAAAGGCGAGCGTCTCGCGGTTATCGGGGAAAACGGAAAAGGAAAGTCCACGCTCTTAAAAACCCTTGTCGGCAAAATCCCTCCTCTTGGCGGAGAAGCCCGTTTCGGCCCGAATGTGCAGTTCGGCTATTATGACCAGCAGCAGGCCGTGAAGAATGACGGAGATCCTTATGAAAGTATTCTGGAAAACTTCTGGAATGCTTACCCCGTCCTTTACCGTGAGGAGGTCCGCTCTGCACTCGGCGCTTTCCGCTTTACGGGAGAAGATGTGGAAAAAGCCATGGGGCTTCTGTCCGGCGGAGAAAAAGTGCGCCTGGAACTCTGCAAGATGTTCTACGCAAAGCCGAACCTGCTGATTCTGGACGAGCCGACGAACCATATGGATATCATGGGCAAAGAGGCGCTGGAGGAAATGCTCCGAGCCTACACGGGGACAGTGCTTTTTGTCTCTCACGACCGGTATTTTATCCGGCAGACCGCGACAGGCGTTCTGGAATTCAATGCGGATGGCGTCCGCCGATTCTCCGGTTCCTATGATGAATATCTTGAGGAAAAAGAGAAGCGTGAAAAAGGCCTGATTACGGAGCGGAGCAGTGAGCCGAAAGCGGCGCAGGCGCCTGTCCCGACCCTGGATGATGTATTTGACAAACGCAGTTATTACAACCCGGGGAAGATCCGCTCCCGCCTTGAGACGCAGCTTAACACGCTCGAACGGAAGATTTCCGAAAGCGAGGAACGGGCACTGAAACTTCAGATGCAGCTCGCCGATCCGGACATCGCCCTGGACTATAAAAAGCTGATGGAGCTGCAGGAACTTCTCGCCGGAGAAGAGCATGAGCAGGAGACGCTTCTGGAGCGAATGCTGGAAACAGAAACGGAGCTTCACGAACTGGCTGAAAAGTTTCAGAAATAACAGGCGAAAGAAGAAACTTTGTTGGACATCTTTGGACAGGATGGTTTATTCTTCTCATCAGAACGTAAAGATGCTCATTACGCAGCGCTTTGGAAAGGATTGAAAACATGACGTTTGAAGAACTGCAGCGCAAATTTGAACAGAGTGAAAACGACCCGGAACTGGAAAGACAGCGGGAACTCGCTTATGAAGGAATCAGTGCACTTTATGATGATTTCCATGATGCCGCGGAAACTGCGGGAGAACCTCTGAAGGGAGAACTGCAGGGATGGCTGGATACATTGAATATGCTTTCGGCCAATCCGCCGCAGGTTTTTGAAACCGAAGTCCGGAGAGTTCTGCCAAAAGCGGAAGGCCTTGAGGATTTTTTATATGTGCCGTCCGAAGGCAGCGATGATTACGGCAGAGTCAACAATTATTTCCGTATACGGGAAGAACTGAGGAAACTCGGACCGGAACGCGAGGCTGATTTTGTCCGTCATCTGAAACAGGTCAATTCATACTTCGAGTTCGGTGTGGTGGCAGATCATCTCACTGTACCTGAAACGGAAACTCAGCCGCAGCAGGAGCAGACAGAAACACAGCCGGAAACCGAACAGCAGTCGGCCCCGGTATATAATTACGGTGAAATCTATGATGCATTCCAGCAGGGTATCGATGCCGGGAATTTTGACGGCCATCTCACATCCTCGCTGTCGGAGATCCTGGTATTGTATGCGCATATCAATCTTGTGGAAAACGGATCCGAGGATCCAATGCCTGATCCGGAGGAATTCCAGCGTCAGGCCCGCGAGTTTCAGGACGAGCCGGTCTTCCGGGAATTAACCGCCGAGATGGATGCGGATGCGCTGAAAGAGGCCATGCGGAATCCCAGAGCGTTTTTCCGTGCGATGGGGGACCGCCAGAATGAGCGGACAGCAAAAGAGGATGCGCCGGAACAGGAAGAAACCGCTGAAACAGAAACTGCTGAAACAGAAACCGTTGAAACAGAAAGCCCTGAAAGAGATCCCGACCTGGACACCAATACCTATAGCCAGCTGGTCGGCATCTATCAGCAGGGTGTGCGGGACGGTGAAGTCACGGATGAAGACCTGCCCGCGATTCTCGGAGATATCCTCGCATTTCATTCCCATACGGTCGACGGGCACAACGGAGATGAGCTCGCGTCGATCAGCGGCCATCGAAGAGAACGCGACGAGATCAGGAATTCAGCCGCTTTCCAGGAGATGATCCAGGGCATGGATCCGGCGGCACTGAAG
>CACYBV010000097.1 GCA_902772745.1 uncultured Eubacteriales bacterium | reverse complement strand
TCTTTTCATACAGTTCGTTCTGCGTCACAACACCGACGACAAGGATTCCGTCCTCGACAAGGCTGATCGTTCCGTGCTTCAGCTCGCCCGCGGCGTAGGCTTCGCTGTGGATGTAGGAGATTTCCTTCATCTTGAGGCTGCCCTCGAGGCAGATCGCGTAGTCGATGCCGCGTCCGATGAAGAAAATGTCGTGCGCATTGGAGAATTTCGATGCGAACCACTGGATCCGCTCCTCGTCCTCGATCAGTTTTTCCACCTTGTCGGGAAGCGTCCGAAGTTCCTTCGTCATAGCAAGGAGTTTGTCCTCCGCAAGCTTTCCGCGCACATATGCAAACTGCATCGCGAGCAGGTATGCCGCAACGAGCTGCGCCGAATAGGCCTTGGTCGTCGCGACCGCGATTTCGGGGCCGGCAAGCGTATAGAAAACATGGTCGGCTTCCCGCGCGATCGACGAGCCGACAACATTGACAATCGCGAGCGTCACAGCGCCGAGGCTCTTTGCCTCCCGCAGCGCGGCAAGGCTGTCCGCCGTCTCGCCGGACTGGGAAATGATAATCACGAGGTCCGAATTCGAAAGAAGCGGCTTCCGGTAGCGGAATTCCGAGGCAAGTTCCACGCGGACCGGCAGCCGGACGAGGTCTTCCATCACGTACTGCGCGGTCATCCCGACATGCCAGGCTGAACCGCAGGCGACGATTGTTATGCCGGTGATGTTCCCGATCATTTCGTCGGAAAGTCCGGAAGCAGAGAAATCGATATGTCCGTCCTCCGTCAGCACCGAATTCATCGTATCCCGGATTGCCTTGGGCTGTTCGTGGATTTCCTTCATCATGAAATGCTCGAAGCCGCCCCGTTCGGCCGCCTCGGCGTCCCATTCGATCGTGACCGGTTCCTTTTCGACGACATCGCCGTTCAGGTCGTAGAACACCGCCTGCCCGGGCGTAAGCCGCGCCATCTCGAGGTTTCCGACATAATAGACGTTCCGCGTGTACTTCAGGATCGCCGGAACATCGGATGCGACATAAGCCTCTTCGTCTGTAACACCGATGATCATCGGGCTGTCTTTTCTCGCGACATAGATTTCTCCGGGGAAATCGCGGAACATCACCGCGAGCGCGTAGGATCCGCGGACACGCACCATGGTTTTGGCGAGCGCGTCGATCGGTCCGACTTTGTATTTTTTATAGTAATAGTCCACCAGTTTAACCGCCACTTCCGTGTCGGTGTCACTGTAGAAACGATATCCGTTCCTCTGAAGCTTTTCGCGAAGCTCCACATAGTTTTCGATAATTCCGTTGTGTACGCCGACGACATTCAGGTCTTCCGTGCGGTGCGGATGCGCGTTGTTTTCACTCGGCTCCCCGTGCGTCGCCCATCTCGTGTGGCCGATGCCGGTGGTCCCGGGGATCGCTTTTCCGTCATTTGTCTTTTCCGCAAGGATCCTCAGCCGCCCTTTCGCGCGGACAACGACAGGGTCCTGATCGCCGTCACGGACTGCAAGACCGGCTGAATCGTAGCCGCGGTATTCCAGTTTTGAAAGGCCCTCAAGGAGGACCGGAGCTGCCTGTTTCTTTCTGTTGGTAAATCCTACGATTCCGCACATATTGGAGTCCTCCGAATGATTCTTTTTATGACAGTCCGTCGCGCCGGATCCGATCCCGGGCTGTTTTCCATCTGCGAAGCGGGTGAAAACACCGCGGCCGGACAACTGCAAACACGGGTACAGTATAGCACAGGAGAAGTTGACAAACAAGTTTTTTTTGATATAGGAAGAACAGCTGCTCCGCACCGGCAAATTCCGGGCTTGAACGCAATTATTTGCCTTTTATAGTTTATTATATATCGTTTTACGATATTTTTTACTTGACAAGTTAATCTTTCTCTGCTATTATGACTGCTGTCCGGAACTTTGGGGAAATCGTCGGAAACGCTTTGTTTTTAAAAAACCTTATCCGGTCCGGACAAACCATGAATACGAGGAGATCTGTTATGAACCAGGAATTCCATTCACCGAAAAACGTCCCGGGGAACGCCCCCTCCCATGAAGCCTTTTCTTCGCAGGCATTTCCCGGGAATCGGGCAGCCGGCGCACAGACTGCATACGGGGCTTCCGGAGGTTTTGCATATTATTCCGGCGAGCTTCCCCCGGCCGCGGCGCCGGCGGCTTCAAAACGTCCGCGCTTCACCGCTTCCCCGAAGGAAAAGCTGACGGCGTTTCTTACGTTTATCCCCGCGTATTTCTACGCCAAAATGTTCTGTGAAGGCCTGCTCCCCTGGGTCCGGCTGGATCTCAGGTATCCGGATCTGATGTGGAGAATCGATTTTGCAGTCTTCCTTGTCACGACAATTGCGCTTACCGTCTTCATTTTCTTCCGGGAAAAGCACCATTTCGAATCGATGGTCTGGCTGGGCTGTCTCCTGTCCTGCGGCGTGAGCGTCGTTTTCCGGATCGGAAATGTCTGGGAAGACTATCACAAATTGCTGTTTGCGCACGGCTTCCTG
The DNA here is from genome assembly GCA_902772745.1 of uncultured Eubacteriales bacterium. Classification (GTDB taxonomy): domain Bacteria; phylum Bacillota; class Clostridia; order Lachnospirales; family Lachnospiraceae; genus UBA1267. The sequence continues at coordinate 12,559 of CACYBV010000097.1, read as the reverse complement.
CCGTATTTCGTGCTGAGCTTTTCCGACCGCCTGTCGGAAGGCCGTTCCGGGCGCCTGATCCTGATGGACGCCGCGAACGTGCTCTTCATCGTTCCATTCAAGCGCTTTTCCTACCGGATCCGGACCATGATCGCGGCCTTCAGGGATGGATTTTCACAGAAAGAAAACCGGCAGAAAGGCGCCGCCCTCTGGGCGCTTCTCGCGGTTCTTTCCGCCGCGGTCCTGCTTCCGGTATCGGTTTATCTTCTGACCGTCGCGGATCGGAGCTTCGCCAGCCTCGTATCGGACTTCTATGAACTCTTAGGCGCGAACTGGGGCCGTTATATCGGCTACTTCTTCCTGAGCCTTCCGGTCGGCGCCTTCGTCTACGGGCTTCTCGGCGGATTCTTCCGGGAAAGCATTCCGCAGATCCGAAACCGCGGTTCGATGTTCCTTCGCGGAATCCGGACACTCCGGAAAGTAACGCCCCTTGTATGGGCCGTACTGCTTATGATCTTCTCCGCGGTATACACGGTATTCTTCATCGTGCAGTGGCAGTCGCTTTTCGACGCTTTCAGAGGTATCTGCCCCGCTGACCCGAGAAGCTATGTACGCGAAAGTTTCTTTGCGCTCTGCAAGGTTTCCGTCATCAACTTCCTTCTTCTGTGCATCATCCAAAACAGCGCGCGGGACCTTGAAAAAAAGGACCTGTTCCTCACAATCACAAAGGTCCTGCTCCTTTTTTGCAACATAGTCTTCTGCGTGATCGCTATGAGCCGCATTGTCCTGTATATCAAGACCTGGGATTTCACACCCTTAAGGCTTCAGTCCGCCTGGCTGGTTGCCACGCTGTTTCTCGGCTGTGCCGCCGCAGTCATCGCCGTGATTTCCGGGAAGCGCACCATGCGGGCGTGGATGATTGCCGCATCAGGAATGCTGTCGGTGCTCTGCTTTGTCTGACTCCCGTTCGTACGATTTTTTTCTTTTCTTCTCTCCGTATGTGATGTATAATAAGTTCAGTTTTTTTCACAAAGGAGAGCCTGATGCACACATCCGATGAAAAGAGCAGAAACGTCTTCGCATCCCGCAACTACCGGCTGGTCTTTTTCGGCGCGCTGGTATCGGAGCTCGGGTCTGTCCTGTACAGCTTCGCGGTCAGCTTCTACATTCTCGAAATCAGCAGCAACAACGCTTTCCTGCAGGGGCTGTATCTCGCACTGACAGGGCTCACGCTTCTTCTGCTGACGCCTGTCGGCGGTGTTCTCGGAGACCGTTACAACAAGGCAGCGATCATGTTCGTCTGTGATTACCTGAAAGGCGGGCTGATCCTTCTCGCCACCTTTTCCATGCTGCTTCTGCGGTCAGGCAGCGCGCATATTGTGATCCTTTTTGTCATCGGAATTCTCGGATCCGCGGTCAGCGGAATCTTCTCGCCGGCCGCCGGCGCGCTTCTCCCGCACATCGTTCCGGAACAGAAGCTGCAGCAGGCCAATTCGTATTTCTCCGCGCGTTCGGCCATGCAGAGCATTCTCGGGGTGGTGCTTGCAGGCGTCCTTTATGCCGCGCTTCCGATCCAGCTTCTGTTTCTTATTGTCGGCTTCTGCTATGTGTTTTCGGGTGTTTCGGAGATGTTCATCCGCTATGATCATCAGAAGAAGGACGGGAAACTGACGCTCCGGCTGATGTTTTCCGATATGAAGGGCGGAATCGTATACCTTCGGACACAGAAAGCAATTATGGCGCTGATGGCGGTGATCCTCTTCATCAACTTCTTCGCAAGCCCGCTTTACGGAAATTTTCTCCCTTACTTTGTCAAAACTGACGTCGCAGGCGCAGGGACCTATCTCTTCGACCGCCTCCTGACCCCGGAGCTCTGGTCCTCCGTCTTCAGTATGCTGCTTGGGGTGAGTTCCCTCGCCGGCGCAATATTTCTGAGTACCCGTCCGCAGAAAGATAAAATCGGCCGTCAGACCTCGGTCCTTCTCCTTCTCATGTCTGCGCTGATGATCGGCGTGACCGTCGCCTACTGGATTCTCGTGGCGCGCAGCATTTCCCTGAACGCCTTCCTGATTCTTCTTTGCGCCGGCTTCTTCGCGGTCGGCTTTCTGGTTTCTTTTTTGAACATTCCTTTCAATACGGTAATGATGCGTGTCGTCGACCGGAACCAGCTCAGCAAGGTCAACGGTATCCTCAGCATCTTCTCGCAGGGTCTGATTCCGCTCGCCTCGGTCCTCGCAGGAATCGTGCTGCAGACCGCCGGATGCACCGTCCTTCTTCTCGTCTGTTCCCTCGGTTTTACCGGCGCCGCACTGTTCCTTTTGTTCAGTAAAGAGGCGAGGAATATCTGACCGGGATTTTCCGTGCTTGATTTTCCTGTGAATCACAGATATAATAGTATAGGGTAATTGTGCCTGAAATGCTGTATTTACAGAGGAGGAATCATAAGTATGAAAAACAGGAAATCTTTTCTCATGCTTACAGCACTCATCCTGATCGGATCGCTGCTTCTTTCGGCCTGCACCAAAAAAAGCAGCACGACGGACCGGACGAATGCTGTCGGTTTCGGTACAGAGAAAGAAAGTACGGAGGAGGATACAACGGCTTCCGAGGAAACCGCTGATACGGCCGAAGCGACAGCTGAGACATCGGCGGCAGCCGAAGAAGAGTCCGCCGAAGAAAGCAGCTCCTCAGTTTCCGGTCAGAGTGATCCGGCCGATCTTGCCGGCGAAACCTTCAGCTGCGAAAAATTCTCGGCGGTCTGCCCCGAAGGCTGGACCAATAATCCGGTCAAGGATTTCTGGGATAAGGAAAAGATGGACCCGCAGACGCTTCAGTTCATCAAAGGCACGCCCGAAAGCGACTATGATCTTTACCGCCTTTCTTCCGTACGCATCACCTGCTACGAAAAAACCACGACGATTTTGGATTCGCGGGATTCTTACGAGAATATCGAGGATGAGACGGTCACTGATTCTGAGGGAAGGGACTGGGTCGGTTTCAGCGGGGATTACAGTTCTTACAGGAACTTCTCTCTGATAGCCGAAACAGAGGACAATTATTTCCTCGCAACCGGCCTCCTGAACGGCTCAAAGTCCGAATTTTCGCTGACGGATGAGGACTTCATCGCGATTCTCTCAAGTGTCCGCGCAAACGAAGCGGAGGAAGAAAGCTCTGAAGAAGAAACCACTGAAGAGGACACCACCGAAGAGAATACGACGGAAGAAGATACGACGGAAGAAAATACTACCGAGGAGGACACCACCGAAGAAGATACTACCGAAGAGGATACCACTGAGGCAGAGACTACTGAAGAAGAGACTACCGAAGAAGAGACTACCGAAGAAGACACCACTGAAGAGGATACTACTGAAGAAGATACTACGGAAGAAGAGACCACCGAAGAGGATACCACCGAAGAGGATACCACCGAAGAGGATACCACCGAAGCAAGAGCCCCCTACAAGGCCTCCGAAAATGTTAGCGTGGAATATTCCGACGGTTTCACGAAGCTTCAGGTTACGTTTACCGAGCTCCCGACCTCTGTCGAAGATCTGGAAGCCTGCGTCGAAGAATTCGGCCACAACGAAATGCTGACCGCCGCCTGGTTCATCGCCGCGATGCGTGAATTTGCCGACGATCCGGAAGAAGCCCGGAACATGATCGCTTATCTCTGCGACCCGGATGAGGCAAGCTCTGTTACCTCTTTCGTTTCAGACCAGATACATCAGAAGCCTTATCTTTCCTACGCCTACTTTGCAGGCGCGGACACGGAGAACGACTTCACGCCGGACGAGCCCTTTGTCGTCTCGCTTTCGGATTTCGACAGCCACGAGAACAACAGCTTCACCTATGTCCGCGTGGCCTGTGACAGCGACGAGCGGGAGCGCACCATCGCAATGGTGGAAGACGATGTCGTCGGCTACCGCGTCGTGAAATGCCCCGCCCTGCTTCTCGGAATCAACTAAAGCCCGGCGGGCCGGGCAGAAGGGAAGTCCCGCCCATCGAAGATGCTCCTCCGGACCGGTGAATCACTGCCGGCCGGAGCATAACTTCCGCCTGATCAGAATACGCCTTCCGCCAAGGAGACCAGGAACCGTCTCCGAAGCGGAAGGCGTATTCTTAATCAAGGGGGGCGCTTGCTCCGTCCTTCTCACTCCAGCGCTTCCCGGCACTTCTGAAGCTCGCGGATCACACTGATATGCTGCGGGCAGACATCTTCGCACTGGCCGCAGGAAATGCAGTCGGCGGCGGAGGGGCCGGCGGATGAGATGGCCTGATAATCGGCGCGGGCTTCCGCAATCTGGCCGTTTCCGAGGCGCTTGTTCATCGCAGCGAAGATTTCCGGAATCGGAATCGCCTGCGGGCAGCCCTTGGTGCAGTAATGGCAGGCGGTGCAGGGAATGGTTTTACTGTTTCCCATGAGGCGCTGCGCCTCGTGAATCAGTTTCTGTTCCTCCGGATTCAGCGGCACAAAATCCTTCATGTAGGAAAGGTTATCCTCCATCTGGGCGATATTGGACATCCCGGAAAGCACTGTCAGAACGCCTTCAAGGGAGGCTGCAAAGCGGATCGCAAAGGATGCGCAGGAACGCTCCGGCGCGTAATCCGTGAAAAGTTTCTTCACGTCTGCTTTCGGATTGGCGAGATTTCCGCCTTTTACGGGCTCCATGATCACGATCGGCTTTCCGAATTCGCGGGCGACCTCATAATTCGCACGCGAAGTGATTGAAGGATTCTCCCAGTCCGCGTAGTTGATCTGGAGCTGCACAAACTCCACCTCCGGATGTTCCGTCAGGATCTTCCGTAAAAGATCCGGCCCGGAATGGAAGGAAAAGCCGATATGCCGGACCAGTCCTTCCTGTTTCAGTTTATTTACATAGTCCCAGAGATGAAAGCGCTCATAGCTTCTGTAATTGTTCTGCATCAGCGAATGCAGAAGGTAATAGTCAATATAACCTGCTTTTGTGCGCTTCAGGCTCGTCTGGAACTGTTTCTTCGCAATCTCTTCCGTCAGTGCGGTCGGTGCAAAAAGCTTCGTCGCGAGCGTATACTGATCACGCGGATAGCGCTCCACAAGGGCTTTTCTTATCGCATCTTCCGATCCCGGGTAGACATGCGCGGTATCAAAATAGGTGAAACCGGCCTCAAGGAAACGGTCCACCATCTGTGATGTCTGCCTGATATCAATGCTGAGTGCCTTCCTCGGAAGCCGCATCAGGCCGAAACCGAGTTTTTTTGTGTTTTCCATAGCAGTTTTTTCCGTACTCATCTTTGCTGCCTCCTTTATCTCCTGAAGTACTCATAATTAAGAATACAACGAAAAAGCGTTCCTGTCCAGCAGCTTTTTCCAAAAAGAAAAAACCTGCGGGGACGGCTGTTTCCTTCGCAGGTTTCTCTTGTGTATGAGAGGGAATATATGATTCAATCCATGGCAGGATATAAATCCGAAGTCAGTTTTCGGGACTGATGCTTTTCAGCTATGAGTTAGTTTTAACTAACTCATAGCTGAAGTATACCTGTTTTTCCGAATTTTGTCAAGTACTTTTTTAACAATGGAGACGCCCGAAATACGCGGCGTTTTGATTGGGGCGGCTGAACAGCTGCCCCTTTCCAACGCCACCGCATCAGTACCCGAGCGTCCGGTCCACGGTATGGATCGGCTTTTTCCCGGAAAGCACCAGCCCGATATTCTTCACAACAACATCGACAACCCGGCTGTAATTCACGCCCGCACGATAACCGCCGGAAATATGCGGCGTAATGTACACGCGCGGCGCTGTCCACAGGGGATGGCCCGGAGGGAGCGGTTCGGGATCCATCACGTCAAGGCAGGCGGCCTTGAGATACCCCTCCTCCATTACCCGGATGAGGTCCGCCGTTACGACAGAGTTTCCACGGCCGACGTTTACAAGGATCGCCGATTTCTTCATCAGCCGAAGACGCCTCAGGTCAAACATTCCGCTCACTTCCGACGTTCCCGGAAGACTCAGCGCCACAACATCCATATCGGGGAGCAGCCGGTCCATATCATCCGGCGTCGTAAGCTCCTTTACGAAATCCGGCTGATCGTGAATACTCCTGCGGACGCCGTAACACTCCGCCCCGAGCGCCGCGGCTTTTCTGAGGTAGGACGTTCCGATCGCCCCCATCCCGACCGAGAGAATTTTAGCGCCTTCAAAGCGGTCGATGTCCTTAAGAAGCTCCCAGCCTTCGCGTTTCTGCATTTCGAGATATTCCGGCATGCGCTTCATTGCCATCAGGGTTGTCGTGAGCATATGCTCCGCAATCGAATCCCCGTAGGCACCGTAGGCATTCGCAAGCGTAACCCTTTCCGGAAGCCATGAAAAGCCGTTCGCGCCGGCGCTGTATAGCTGGACGAAACGGAGCGCAGGCATTTTCGTACAGAGATCCGGAGTGATAAAACCGGCAAAAATCTCCGCCTCAGCGAGGTCGTTTTCCGCGATATCACCGGGGTTTTCCGCAAATACGAACCGGCAGCCGCGAAGACTTTTGAATTTGTCGATGCTCTCGTCCGTATGGACGCCTGAGATAATGACTTTGGGGATCATGTTCTTCCTCCGTGATAAGCGATTCTGTTATATACATGAAAAAACACCGGTTCTTCCAGACTGATGCCGGACTGCTTCCTGATCGATTATATCATGAGTTTTTCGCGGATTCAACGCATTTCTCGCTCCAAAATGCCCGAATTTTGCGCAAAAAGGCCCTTTTTACGGCTTATCCCTTCTCTCTCCGTGATCGAATTGACAGCAGGCGCGCAGCCTGTTATAATGCCCTTTGGGAGCCTCTGGGGGCATCCTGAAAAAACACAGGAACTTGCTATGAAATATATACTTGAAGTACCGTTCCAGAAAAAGGATACGGCCAAAGGATTCGGCGCCAGGTGGGATCCTTTCATCCGAAAATGGTATTATGAGGGGGACAGTCTTCCGGCGGAGCTGTCTTCGTGGTATCCGAACGCTTCCGGGCCTTCAAAAAGGATCCCTGTCCCCGCGGCCCTGAGGCGTTTCGAACCCGGAGCCGCATCCGGCGGCGCCGAAGCCGGAGAAGACCCCTATGCAGGATATCTCTCGGTCACAGCACTGAACCAGGCCGTCGCCGGGGAATTCTCGAAAAATACCCTCTTCCAGCGGATTCTTGTCCGCGGGGAAGTGACCAATTACAGCGGACACAAGCGCAACTATTACTTTTCAATCAAGGATGAATATTCCGAACTTTCCTGCTGCCTCTGGGAAAGCACCGCCCGTTCCGCGCTGAAATTCGAGATGCAGAACGGCCAGCAGGTCGCTCTTTCCGGGCATCTGGAGTTCTACGAACAGCGGGGGCTCGCGCAGTTCATCGTCACCGGAATCGAAAACATCGGCGAAGGACTTGCAAAGCTTCAGAAACTGCGGCTCCGCGCGAAGCTCGAACAGGAAGGCCTGTTTGACCCGGCGCATAAAAAGCCGATCCCGCGGCACGCAAAAACCATCGGAATCGTCACCTCCGCGCACGGCCAGGCTTTCCGCGACATCTGCAAAATCGCGAAAAAACGCTGTCCTTCGATTCAGCTCGTACTCTATCCCGTAAACGTACAGGGTGAGCTCGCCGTGAAAACAACCGTCCGGGGCATTGAGGTACTGGACCGCTTCGGCGTCGACATCATCATCGTCGGCAGGGGCGGCGGATCAGATGAAGATCTCTCCGCTTATGACGATGAGAAAATCGTCCGCGCGGTTTACGCGGCCGCGACACCCGTCATCGCGGCAGTCGGGCATGCGGGAAACCACAGCTTCACAGACGATGCGGCGGACCTTTTTGCCGCAACGCCTTCGGAAGCCGCCGAATCCGCAGCCGCTGAAACCGCGGCCGTCATCCGGCAGGTTGAAGGCCTGGAGCGGGAGCTTTCGGGAAATCTGCGGAGAATTCTCGGGGAAAGAAAAAGCCGGATGCTTCACGAATCTGCACTCCTCGCGTCAAATATCCGAAGCGCGTTTGCAGACCGGCGCCACCGGATCGAACTCGCGGAGTCCGCGCTCCGCCGCCGCAGCCCGCTTGCAGAGCTGCAGCGAAAAAAAGAGCTGCTGTCGCGGCTCAGAGAGCAGATGATGCGGACCGTTTCCGAGGCTTTCTCAGCCAGGAAGCAGCGATACGAGCTTTTGGTTTCTTCGCTTCACGCACTTTCTCCGAGTGCCCGTCTCGTCAACGGTTTCGGCTACATCACGCTTCACGGCCGGCCGCTGACGCACGCTGAAGAAGCGGAGGCCGGGGATGAGCTTGAGATCAGGATACATGACGGAACGATCCTTGCCGAGGTAAAGGAAGTAGATGCAGGAAAATCACAGGAGAACTGAACCCATGGAAACTGAAAAAGAATTCAATATCGATGAAGCCCTGACCCGGCTTTCCGACATCAACCGCCGTCTCGGCGATCAGGGCATCACCCTCACGGAGTCTCTCGCTCTCTACAAAGAAGGCGTCGAGCTCGCCGCGAAATGCCGCGAAAACCTCGACACCATTGAAAAGGAAATCATCATCCTGACGCCTGAGGAGTAAGAGAATCCCGGCACGGACCCCAGGTTTTCTCTTCCTCTTCAGTTCTCAGCAAATATCCGGTATATCGCAGCCGGAAGATTCGCGCCGTACTCAGGTATTCCGGAGAAATCATTGCTCTCTGGCGGAAGCGCAGTCATTCCGTGCGCGAGATAGCAGCAGAGGATGGCGTCAGCGCTATGGAAATGCTCCGTATCATAGGGAAGCTGCGAGCTCACGAATACAAAGGGGACACCGGCCGAATGCGAAGCAGAAAGCAGTCTGTCCAGGAAAGCCGCCCGCTGCCCGGCTGCAGTCTGCGTATTCAGTTCGGACAGGCTGTACATCGAAAAAATCCCGATCACAAGATCCGCATCGGACAGATAATTCCCGGCCTGATCCGCGGAAAGTCCCTGGCAGCAGAACGCCGTAATCTCGGTATCCTGCCCGATGACTCCGTCTTTCTGAAGCCTCCGTTTCGCGTACTCCACAGACAGAAGCTGCGATTCATAAGGGCAGGCGACAACAGCCTTTCGGAAAGCAGATACCGGCAGCAGCCCGTCATCATTCTTCACGACCGTCACCGCCTTAAGGGCAATCTCCCATTCGATTTCATGATGCTCATAAGATCCGACACAGGATAGATCCGGGGTCGGGTTCTCCGGGTCCGCAGCCGTTTCGGACAATCCGTCTTCCGGATCACCTGTTTCTTCCGGAGCCGCTGGCGCCGAAATCAACCCGTACTTCGCCTTGAGCCTCAGGATTCTTGTCACAGACTCATCGATCCGTTCCATCGGAATCTCACCATTCTCAACCATCCTGATCAGCCCACCGACATACGCAGAAAGAGCGGAAATGCCTTCCGAATCCGTCAGTTCCACCGGCATCAGAAGGAGGTCCGCACCGGCAAGGAGCGCCCGTTTCCCGGCATCCAGCGGTGTGAAATGCGAAGCCACCGCGCCCATGTACAGCGCGTCGGTAACTACGACACCCGAAAATCCGAGTTCTCCCCTCAGGACTTTTGTAATCAGGGTATACGACATGGTGGCGGGAAGCGTAATCTTCTGTCCGTCTGCCACTGAAACTGCCGTTTCCGTCTCGATCAGCGGAAAGCTGATATGCGCCGTCATCACGGCATCCGCTTTTTCTGCATTGGCTGCGAAAGGCAGCAGTTCAAATTCGCGCAGCTCCTCTATGGTCTTATCGATCCTCGGAAGTCCCGAATGGCTGTCCGACGCCGTATCCCCGTGACCCGGAAAATGTTTCAGCGCCGCCGCGGTTCCGCTTTCATGCAGTCCGTCGATGAAAGCGGAACCATATGCCGAAACCGTCTCCGGATCATCGGAAAAAGAGCGCACGCCGATCACCGGATTCTGCGGATTATTGTTGATGTCGAGACAGGGTGCGAGGTCAAGATGGATTCCTAAAGCCCGAAGCTCCTCCCCGATCACGGCCGCGGCTTTTTTCGCGTTTTCCGGATCACCGGTTGATCCGAGCGCCATATTTCCGGGCATGCTCGTCCCTGTCGAAAGCCGCGTCACATAACCGCCTTCCTGGTCCGTTGCCATGATCAGCCCGGAACACGCACCGCCCTCCCGGTTCGCTTTCTGCGCCGCATCGGTAAATGCTCTTGCCTGTTCCGCGCTCCCGCAGTTTTCCTCAAAGAGAATGATTCCGCCGAAATGGTACTCCCGAAGCAGCTGAAGCTGCCGGTCTGAAAGTCCGCCGTTCCCCGGCTGAATCCCGCCCTCCTTCCAGGATTTCATGGCCGGCATCAGGAGAAGGCTGATCTTTTCACGCAGGGGCAGCGAGCTGAGAATTTCCGCAATCATGGTTTCCATGCCGTCTTCCGCCGGAGGTTCTTCTGTGTTTTTTCCTGTATCATCTGCCCCTGCATCGGTTTCCTCCCGGTTTTTTTCCGTGCCTTCTGTCCCTTCCATACCTGTACGGCCCGGTTGTTCATCTTCGGAAGAGCTTCCCTCTGAAGTCTCCCCGGATGAGCTTTTATGATCTGTTATTTCTTCCGTACCCTCATTCTTCCCGTCTGTGCTTTTCGTATCGTCTTCCTGTTCCGTCACAAGCTCCCGGTCTTCATATCCTTCCGGTTCTTCCGTCTCGGTTTTGCTGCCGGTTTTTTCTGCTGCCTGCGTCGATTCGCTGCAGCCCGGAAAACACAAAAGTGCTCCTGAAAGGAGCACTGCAAGTATTTTCCGTATCCGTTTCTTTCTCATTCCAATCCTCTTTTCGGAATATTTCAGGAGTGTTTTTCTATCGAAGGCGCCGCCTCTGTGCTGAATCCTACTTGCCCTCATCAATCAGGAAAACGTCCCTGTCGGTCAGCACATAACCGTCACTGTCCCTGAAAATCGTATAAACTCCTTCGGATGCCAGCGCGGCGGCCTCCTTTTCCGTGATTTTTCCGGAAAGAATCACCGGGCAGGCTTTCAAAAGCACTTCAGCGCAGGATGTCTGATAAGCATAGAAAATCCTTTCATCCGTCCCGACATGGTCCCAGCCGTCCTGGGGATCGATATAGGCTGTTACAATACGGCCGTCCCTGTACAGGTAATACAGGTCGGTATCCGTGTTGTCGAGCGGGTATCCCCGGACATTCACAAAAGCCGAGGGGCCGCTGTAATCGACATATGTTGTAATCACCGCTCCGCCGGTTTCCATTTCGGTCAGCGCCAGACGAAAGCGGCGGCCGGACTCGTCCATGCAGCGGATAAAGCCGTCGTTGCTGGTGAGATACCCGGACTCCACACCGTATTCCTCAAGAGCATCGGCCATATAGTCCCCGACAAATGCATTCCTCATCCAGAACAGATCCATGAAAACAGTGATGTTGTTTTCCTCCGCATAGGCAAGATAATCGTCGGAAACAACAAGACATGCCTGATTATTGTCGGAAAACTCGAGCCGGATCATTTCCGGGTCGTTCACAAAAGGCAGAATCTCCTCGATATAGCTGCGGAGCTCCGCGTTGACATACGGATCAAAATCCGGGGTTTCGGCATCGCTCTGGCACAGAAACAGCCCCCGGTATGCTTCATAAACCGGCCCGAGGAAAATCGAACGGTTCTCATAGGAACTGAGAAGTTTCAGCGACTGATACAGCGCAGGATCGATTTCCTTCATTGTGTTCGGGTTCCGATTCAGCGTTGCCAGGTTATTCACGCCGCCGTATAGATTTTCCGCATCATAAATCCGGTACGCTCTCACCGCGATATCCGAGTACGCCGTCGTCAGTTTTCTCGCGCTCTGGTTCATAAAACCGCCTTCAAGATAAACCGAGAACGTAAAATCGCCGCCGGCGTGCGCGTTTCCGGAAACAGAAACATCGATCTGCTGCCATCCGGATTTTGTGCTGAGCCTAGACATAAGGCCGATCGCGATGCCGGAAAGTCCGATCACTAAAAGCCCGATCACGATAGCGATCCTGAGTTTAGGCCGTTTGATATCGATTTCTATCGTTTCTTTTTCTTTTTTCTTTTTGAAAAAACCCATTCCGGTATGCCTCATAAAAGAGGAGCTGCCAGTCCGACAGCTCCTCCATCGTCACTTTCGCACCTAAATATGTGCTAAACCCAGGAAAATCATGAATAGGACAACCGCCGCCAGAATCAGTGAGAAGCAGAGGATTGCTCCTTTCATGCACATTTTATAGTTTCGGATATAATTGTGTTTCCTGAAAATCAAACCTGCTATCAGGCCGAAAATCGGAAGGATAAAGGAGAAAACTCCCAGCCACAAGGTTCCCGTATCGTGAATCGGACGATCGAGGATCACATTGCTTCCGCTTAATGTGGCATCCGCAGCAGACAGGCGTTTCTTTCTCTCCTCTTCTTCGCGGGCGGCCATTTCCTCTTCGGAGAGGATGGTTACCGACTTGACCGGTTCGCCTTTTTCACGGACCTTCTTGTATTCCTCGATTTCCTTCTTATTACCGTAAACCCAGTGGCCGTGGCCGATATCCACAAGCTCCGGCTTGTCCGTGCTGTAATCATGGATCGACGGATCATAGGTATAAAGAACTTTATTCTTCTCC
>CACYBV010000096.1 GCA_902772745.1 uncultured Eubacteriales bacterium | reverse complement strand
TGTCCGAAAACTGCAGCCAGAGCTCTTTCGGAACCTCGGAAAAGGTCATCATGCTGTCCATGACGAGTTTTCCTTCCGGATCATCGCCGATCGACACACGGCCCGAAATCAGCACCTTTTCGTCTTCGTTCAGAAAACTGCGGTACTCTTCGTAGAGCTTCGGGAAAACCAGCACCTCGACCGATCCGAGCATATCTTCGACCGTGATAAAAGCCATCATCTGGTTATTTTTCGTGGTCTTGACGGTTTTTCCGGTAATCATCCCGCCGATCACAGCCTTCGCCCCGTCTTCGGCCTTTGCACGTCCTTCCTCTTCGTCGACAAGGAAATCCGTGCTCATCGCGGTGACGTTTTTCTTGATGAGCTGCATGTCTTCCTGCAGCGGATGGCCGGAGAGATAAATGCCGAGCACTTCTTTCTCGTAGGCGAGAAGCTGCGCTTTGTCGAATTCGCCGATCTCGGGATACGGAGGCGCCATCTGAGCCTTCAGGGAATCGGAAACGCCCGCGAGGTCAAACAGGCTGAACTGGCCGGACATCGAATCTTTCTTCGTCCGCTCCACTTCCTGCAGGAGCACCGGGTAATGTGCGAACTGCTGGCGCCTCGTGTAGCCGAAGGAGTCGAAGGCGCCGGCCTTGATAAAGCTTTCGAGCGTCTTTTTATTGACTTCCTTTCCGGAAAGCCGCTCCATGAAATCCTGTACGGACTTGTAGGGACCGCGTTTTTCGCGTTCCGAAACGATCTCGTCAACGACCGCTTTCCCGATGCCCTTCACCGCATTCAGTGCATAGCGGATCTTCCCGTTCTGCACGGAGAACTCGCCGCGGCCTTCGTTGATGTCCGGCGGCAGGAGCTCGATCTTCATCTGGCGGCAGGTGTAAATGTAGTTTGAAACCTTCGTCGTGACGTCGATCACGGAGGTCATAAGAGCCGCCATGAATTCTTCCGGATAATAGTACTTGAGATAAGCCGTCTGGTAGGACACGACCGCATAGCAGGCCGCGTGCGCCTTGTTGAAGGCGTAGCTTGCAAAGGCAGTCATCATATCGAAAATCTTATCCGCGATTTTGGGATCGATGCCGCGCGCAGCACAGCCCGGAACGCCCTCCTCCGGATTCCCGTAGACGAAGTTCTGCCGCTCGGCGTTCATGACGTCGTGCTTTTTCTTGCTCATCGCGCGGCGCACAAGGTCCGCGCGTCCCAAAGTATAGCCGCCGAGGTCCTGCACGATCTGCATGACCTGCTCCTGGTAGACGATACAGCCATAGGTAGTCGAAAGGATCGGCTCCAGCTCCGGGCAGAGATAATGCACCGAAGACGCGTTCTTCTTGCCCTCGATGTACTGGTCGATAAAGTCCATCGGTCCCGGCCGGTACAGGGAAATGCCCGCGATGACATCCTCGAGAGAGTCCGGCTGCAGACGCTTCATGAAGCCGCGCATGCCTGTGGATTCCAGCTGGAAAATGCCGTCGCAGTCACCGGTGCCGATATAGCGGTAGATGTTCTTGTCATCGTAATCGATCGCATTGATATCGATCGTGATTCCGCGGCTTTCCCTGATATTCTTCACCGCATCCGCGATGACCGTGAGCGTCCGGAGTCCCAGAAAGTCCATTTTCAGGAGTCCCAGCTCCTCAATCGTCGTCATCGTAAACTGGGTCGTCAGGGACCCGTCCTGCGCACGGGACAGCGGGACATATTCGTAAACCGGTTTCTGCGAGATCACGATGCCCGCCGCATGCACCGAACTGTGGCGGGGAAGGCCTTCAAGCCGCATCGCCATGTCGATGAGTTTTTTCGCCTGCTCGTCGGATTCGTAGAGTCCCCGGAAATCCGGGCTTGCGGACAAAGCTTTCTGAAGCGTGATATTGAGTTCGTTCGGAACCGCCTTACTGAGTTTGTCGCAGAAGGAATACGGAAGGTCCATAACGCGTCCGACGTCACGGATCACGCCTTTTGCGGCCATCGTTCCGAAGGTGATGATCTGCACCACTTCTTCTTTTCCGTACTTTCGGACAACATAATCAATGACTTCCTGCCGGCGCTCATAGCAGAAATCCACGTCGATATCCGGCATGGATACGCGCTCCGGGTTCAGGAAGCGCTCGAAAAGAAGCTGATAGCGGATCGGGTCGATGTCGGTAATCCGAAGGGAATACGCAACGACCGATCCCGCGCCGGAGCCTCTTCCCGGCCCGACCGGGATTCCGTTCTGCTTCGCAAAATTGATATAATCCCAGACGATCAGGAAATAGTCCACATAGCCCATCGTCCGGATCGTGTCAAGTTCGTAGCGGAGCCGCGCACGGAGCTGATCGTCCGCGTCCGGGTAGCGCTCCCGGAAGCCTTTTTCACAGAGCGCTTCGAGGTAGGTCTCGGAAGTATAGCCCTCCGGAACTGCGAATTTCGGGAGCTTTGTGACGCCGAATTCAATCTCGACATTGCAGCGCCCGGCGATCGCGGCCGTATTGTCGCAGGCCTCCTGCGCGTACGGAAACAGTGCCCGCATCTCCTCTTCAGATCTGAGGTAGAACTGGCCTTCCGCGTACCGGAGGCGGTCTTCGTCCGAGAGTTTTTTCTGGGTCTGGATGCACAGGAGAATATCGTGCGCTTCCCAGTCCTCTTTATAGATATAGTGCGAGTCGTTCGTCGCAACCAGGGGAATCCCGGTCTCGGCGTGCAGACGCATCAGGCCCTGGTTGACCTTCTTCTGCTCCGGAAGTCCGTGATCCTGAAGTTCGAGGAAATAGTTCCCCTCGCCGAAAATCTCCTGGTACTCGTATGCGCAGGCTTTCGCCTCCTCGTACATGTTCCGCACCAGATACCTCTGCACTTCGCCCGCAAGACAGGCGCTTGTGCAGATGATGCCCTCATGGTATTCCCGGAGAAGTTCCTTGTCCACGCGCGGCCGGTAGTAGAAACCGTCCATGAACCCGCGGGAGACGATCCTGGTGAGGTTTTCATAGCCGGTATTGTTTTCTGCGAGAAGGATCAGGTGGTGATAACGGTCGTCGCCGCCCTGAAGCTCCCGGTCAAAGCGGGAATTCGGCGCGACATAGACTTCGCAGCCCAGGATCGGCTTGATTCCTGCTTTTTTGCAGGCCTTATAGAAGTCGATCA
>CACYBV010000095.1 GCA_902772745.1 uncultured Eubacteriales bacterium | reverse complement strand
CTGTGCAGCATTGGCTCCGCTGACAGAACTGGCATTTCCTCCGATATTGAAACCCTTCATCATTTCGCCGACCTGAGGCGCCATGGCGCTCATCGCCGCCATTCCGACACCAAGTCCGAGCATGTCTCCCATCACGGAGTTTCCGCCGCCTGCTGAAATCGCCGGACCCATATTTCCGATTCCTTCCGCATAGGCTTTCTGGACTTCCGCCTGCAGGACATCTTTCTGGTTGTATCCTTTTGCCTGCATAACGGAGGCTTCCGCCATACCTGCCATCTGAGCAGCCTGTGCTTCCGCCTGCGCCTGGATCAGTCTACGTTCCGCTTCACGTCTTGCGATTTCAGTCTCCGTTGTCTGGCTTTCTAAGATCGCGCCTCTCTGAGCGGCTTTAATTCTGGCTTCCGCTTCCGCCTCAGCCGTCATATAGGAAGCACGGCTTTCCGCCTGGGAGGTCCGGACTTCCGCCTCTGCCTCCGCCACACGTTTCTGCAGCGTAATCGTGTGCAGTTCGCGAAGCCGTTTGAAGTTCGGATCACTTTCCGGAAGGACAATATTCGTAAGATAGAACTGAGGAATTGTTAAGCCGTATTCTTCGAATCCGGGAACAATTTTGGACCTCAGAGTCTCGGATAACTCACTGAGATGCTCGTCAACTTCCACAATGTCAATATTCTTCTGCTTAATCGCAGCAGACAGATTAGATTTGACTGCCGTCGAGATCAGTGGCCTGAAGGATGACTGAAGAGATTTTGTAAAGCCGGGGCCCTCTTCTCCCCAGGCAATCCCTTTCATAGTACCAACCAGATTGATGAGCATCTTGCGGCCATCGGAAACTGCCAGATTCATTTCGCCGGATGCGCCAAGTTCAACCGGCACTCCGAGTGTCGGTTCTACAAAGCGGACTTTCGAATCGGTTCCCCATTTCATCGCCATCTGAACGGTCTTGTTGATGAAGTATACTTCGCAATGGAAGATACTGATCCCCGTCACGATGTTAAACATTTTAGTCAGAATCGGAATATTTTCAGCATCCAGTTTGTATCGTCCGGGGCCAAAGGTATCTGCAGCCTGACCGTTTGCGAAGAAAATAGCTTCCTGGCTTTCATGAACAATCAGCTGGGTCATGTTGTTGAAGTCTTCCGAAGGGTACTTCCAGATGAATGTTGAATTGTCGCCTTCGTACTTTATTAACTCTGATAGTGCCATGGTTTGTTCCTCCCCTGCCTTAATTTTATCTAATTCCAACTTTATTTGCTTGAAGATTTCGAAGTTATTTTGTCCTTTTGCGACAAAAAAATTATACCAAAAAGCTATTGCATATTCAATATTATATAAACGAAAAAGATGTACATTATAAAATCAATCACCCTTTGTTTCACACGTATATCTCATTCCCCGCTTCTGCTTTCGGTCAGAGGAAAATACGCAGGAAGGATCCGTATCGTAGCGGCTGAACGGTTTGTAAAAATCCATGCGGAAAAATACGGAAGCAAAAACAAAAACGCCGCATGCCTTCAGGAAGACATACGGCAGTAAGCTGCTTAACGAAGAAATCATATTCTGCATCGTGATGGTCTGTGATGAACGGTAACCTGCTTTGTTTCCCGGTGACAATCTTCGTCATAGTGGTCAGGCACTTTGGCAGGCGTTCAGGAAGTTTTCCTGAACGCCTGGCCTTTCAGATCAGAACCGGGTGCACATGTTTCAGTCATTGAGAATAAATAGTTTTTTCTGAGTACACGCTCAACGCTGTATCACTGGAGACCGGGCTGTGCCCCTTCCTGCTGCAGATTCTTTTTGGCTTCTGCAGCTTCTTTATACTTATCCAGTATGAGTTTTCCTTGTCCTTCCTGCAGCATATTTCTGGCTGTGTTTTCGTTCTTGACATTTTCCCGGAATACCGGCTCATTCATTACCTTCTCGGCTTCTCTTCTGAGCTCCTTCACACTGAACGGAACGTCCTTCTGCATCAGGCGGTTCGCAGCGACGACTTTTGCCAGATATTCCTGCGCCCTTCCTGCCGGAATCTGCCCATGAGTATGTTTATAGATATAGCCGCCGAAGGTTTTTTTGTCGCCTCTTATCGGACCGTTAGCCGCAATCTGCCGGTTCTCGTTTTCAATCGTTTTTCTGTGTTCTGAGAGGAGTTTCTCCGCCATTTGGGGATCGGTTTTGAACAGGGCTTCCGCCGCTTTATTTCTATCCAGTTTCTTAAACGAAGGTGAATTCTGGATTTCCTTCGCCGCTGCGTGAATGGCATCAATACTGAACGGCTTTTTCTGCTCCTGAAGCCGCTTTGCCGCAAGGAGCTTCGCGAGGTCTCCCTTATAATCGGAGTAGTTCGCGTTCGGGCCGGTATGCTTCCAGATATAGTTCTCGTAAGAGTAGGGCAGCATGCCGCTCTCATCCCTCGAATACTTCTTCTCGAATGTGCCAAGAGATGCCGCCGCGGTGTTCAGCGCCCTGTTCTTGATACAGTAGGCTCTGAAATCCGGGTTCTTGACAAAGGCCTTGTAATAATCCTTCTTCATGAGGCTGTTCACGGCTTTATTAAATTTCTGCTCTTCGTAAGGGACTTTCTTCTGGTCATAGTTGTAGGCCATCAGTGACTTTGCTAAATCCTCGTTTACCGTGTTCAGGAATATACTTCCGGTGTGATTGCTGATGATATTAAAATAATCCCGGTTACTAATGTTAATTACGTTCTCTGATTTTTTCTGTTTATCTGCCTGCTTCGGCTTCGGTGCGTACTTTTTGCTCTCTGCCTCTGCGAATGCAAGGGCTTCCGTGAGATCCTTCTTTTCCTGGTCGTTTTTGGCATTTGCCATCAGCATTTCCCGGATGCTGACGTCTCCTTCTTTGGTATTCAGGAGAGGCTCAAGATCCTTATTTATAGTCTCAAGCGCCTGATTTCTGCTTGAAATTTTAACTTCCCGGGTTTCTCCGTTTATGAGCTTGAAACGCTCTGAGATTACAATCTTGTCCTGGATTTCCCTTCTGTTCAGAAGAAGGTTCGCGCTGAGGCAGACATTAAGAAACCTGGCACGGTTCTCGTCCGTCTTCAGGCTTCCCGGTTTAATCCGACCCATTACATCATTAATGGTCCTGTAATACTCCTCCGGCGCTTTTGCCGGAGCTTTCGGGGCTTCTTCCGGAGCCTTCAGCTCTTTATTTTCCGAGCCGGCTTTCGGCTCCGCGTTTTTCTTTTCTTCCGGGGCTTTCGGCTCCGCGTTCTTCTTTTCTTCCGGGGCTTTGTGCTCTTCCTCTTCCACGACTTCCTTCTGTTCAGCCTCGATTTCCGGCTCATAGAAATCGACAATCGTGTTCAGACAGTTGTCCATCTCCGCAGATAATTCCATCGCACTGTCATAGCCAACTTCATTTGCGGAAATATCAAACGCCTCTTTGAGCAGCGGGGCGTTTTTGGGGTCTTTCAGGAAATTAACGACTTCGGGAAGTTCGTCAAGTCCCTCCTGGATCTTCTTCTCTTTTTCCGCGGTATCGGGAGTCTCGAACAGTTTGTTAACAGATGTATACAGTTTATCAAGAAAACTGAATTTATTCGATCTTTTTGACGTCTGATAGCCCATCGCGCCCAGAATGGTAGAAAGCATTCTCACAGCCTCCCTCGCCTGTCCCCATTCCGGCCGGTTTTCACGTTCGTTGTAAATCTTCTTGATATCATCCAGTGTTTTCTTCGGCATACTCGTTCCCTTTCTTTCTGTTTTTTACATATTATTGGCGGTTTTATCGATGGAAATCCCTTAAGGGGTTTGTCATTCTGAAATGATTCATACTTTTTCTGCATTGACAACAAAAGTATATCACCTCATGTCCAACAAATGTCCAGCAAAGTATACCAATGCGGGGAAAAATTTTTAAATTTTTAGAAAAATCTGACAGCCGCCCATTGCCTGTTCTGCAGGAGACTGTTCACCGGCACACCTGCCTGGGCGTACCATAGGCCTGGCTGGGAGATGATTATACTATCCTCCAGTCTTTCAGCAGATGGCGGCTCAAATATTCATCTGCTTCTCCACTACCCCAAAAACGCCACCGCATTGGCAGGTGCCGCCGCGATGGCTTTGATGACAAAAATTTTTAATGAACCGGCCCCAGATACTTTGATCGGTCATACCCGAGAATTATTTCGAAAACCAGGCTCAGAAATACCAGCCCTGCTTTGAAACCGCCGCTCTTCCCAAATGCTGTTCCCAGCTTTACCTGTGTAATAATCGATATAACAGCACCGGCGACCGGAATGAATTCCAGGAACATGTATGCTCCGTGTCCCCAGGTGATTTTGTACAGTATCCAGGAATTTACAAACGGTATAAATGTGTACCAGAACGGTTCACCGGCTTTCCTGAAGATCGCTCCTCTTGCAATCAGTGCGGCCGCGGCCGCTGCGATTGCGAGAATGATTATGATGATTATTCCGCTGATCGAAAACATGTCCAGAAACTGCTGATAACGCGAATCAACTCCAAGACTCATATTCCCACTCTCCTCACTGATTTACCATCTCTGTTTGTCTTCGATATAATAAGGACTCCCGACTGGCTCCACGGTTGTTCTCCAGGAATTACGGACCTTTTCAATATCCGCCCTGTCGATCCACTCCTCTGTAAAGCCGCAGCTTCCGCATACATAACGATGTACCGGAACCGCAGAGAAAATGGTCATCCCAACCATGATGTTGTTTCCGGTGCCGTAGCCTCCGCAGTATCCCTTTACCATGAGCAGGTCATGGCTTCCGCATTTCGGGCAGATCTTTATATTCTTCATATGCATGCCGTCCTTTCCGATGCAATCAGCTTTCCCTCTCGAAATAGCGATCACAGACTTTCCGCTCGTAGGTGACGATCAGTCCGTAACCCTTTGTGATATTCGGGATGACGGATATGACACGCCAGCCTTCCTGTGCCAGAGCATTCATCTCTCTGGCTGAACTCTTTACACTGTAATTTTCTACTCTGTACTCAAACACGTCTGTATCCTCCTTTCGACTGACGTTGGAATCAGTATAAAGGATCGGCGGCGGAAAATATACAGCTGGATCAGCGGAATATACGAAGGAATAAATGACGGAGCGGCGGGATATTCATAAAATAACGGTTCAGATACCCGCAACTCTGAAAAAACAAACCGGAAAATTGAAATAGCGAGGACATTCAGTTGTGTTTGTAAACAGCGTAGTTGAGGATATCCGAAAAACCAACGGGGACAGGTCTGCCGGCGGAAAACGCCAGAAGATCTGTCCCCTGATTTACAACTCCTTTGCGCCGGGAAAGCCCACTACTTCAGTGGTGGGAGTGTCAATGATACAGTATTCTCCGGATACTTTCTTCCGAAAGCCCGTATTCCTTAGCGAGCTCCGCTGCACTCAGCCGATCCTTCCAGTGGCGGTAGCGGATTTCTTCATTCCGGGCTGCGTAGTACGCCCGGGCGCCGGAACCGGCGCCCCAGGCATTTCTTACGCCTTCGGCCTTCGGAATGTACAGAAGTTCCCCGGAGGCGTATTTCTGCACTTCCCTCAGAAGTTCTTCCGGCAGGATTTCCGACGCGTTTTTATACTTCACATCCGGCCTCGGCTTTCCTGACCTTTGCCGGCTTTTGCGTCACAGAAAGCCTGCAGAGAGTCATATTCATTGATGCTGATTCCGTGATCTGCAAGGATATCGCGGATTTCGGACTCGATCCGGTCGGTGCGGCGCTTTAAGTGCAGGAGGTTCTCCGGTTCGAAAGCATCGAGCAGGCTGTATTCGGCTGTTCCGTATGTTTTCGCAACAAAAAGAAGCTCTGACTGCAGATACGCCGCATCGCAGAAAGCCTGCTCCGCCATTCCCTTCCCTGAGAAGTGGCGGATCCTCCGGAAGGTCAGCGAAAGCTCCTGGTACCAGGAAGCGAATGCCGCAAAGTCCGGTGCCGCCGCAGTATCTTCTTCTGCCGCAAATACAGGAATCGCCGTTTTCTTCTCCTCCAGGAATTCCACCGTCGTTTCAATCAGTTCGCGCGCCGTTTCACGGACTGCACCGGCTTCGTTTTCTTTCAGAAGCCTCCTCCCCAGCAGGAAGAATCTGTTCGGATACTCCGCCAGATCCGGGCAGGAATAGATCCGGCTCTCGGGACAGGGATCGTAAGCCTGCGTTTCCGAGAACAAAGGATCTTCCGCGAAGGTTCCGTTCACAAAAGCGACCGCCTGTGAGAGCAGCTGCTGAATACCTGCGGAAAGCATCTTCACCCTGTAATTCCTTTTTTCGAAACAGATTTCAAGAAACAGGTTTTTCGCCTGATCGAGGCGCTGCAGCGCCTTTTTCAGTGTAAATTCCGGATCGGACAGATTCTTAAAAAACTGCGCCTGCATTGTAAGGAACCGCGCCTCGTCTTCCTCCGACCGTGCGTAAAGCACTTTTGCGTTTCCGAGCACGATCGCCATATCATCAAAATTCACCGAGTCCTGAAGCCGCTCCCAGCTCCTCGGATACAGGTCATGCCCGACGCCGTCAATAATAAAAGTCTCGGCAAGTTCTTCTCCGCGTTTTGTGGCCGGTACGAAATAGTCGAAACATTCGCCGTGATTGTCGTCGTCCGTACTGTGCCCTTTGATCCCGATGAGAAGCGCGATGTCATCGGGGTATTCATTTTTGATCTTTTCGATCACCCAGTCTGTAAGCTGATTTGTCATAATTCTCTTTTCCTCCTCTGACTTGAATGCTCATAAAGACGTCTCCTGATGCTTCAAGTCTATCAGAGGAAAGCATTTCCGTAAAGGAGTACAAATAATTATAAAAAAGCTCTGAACTTTAAATCGAAAAAGTCCAGAGCTTTTTAAGATGTTTGTCAGCCTTTCGGAACAGTTACTTCATTTTCGGACCTTCCGGGCCTTTTTTCTTCTGTTCGAGAGCGATGCTCTTTGAGTTCACATTGGAACCCAGTGCTTTAGAAAGCGCATCAAGCTGTGCGGTATCCTTGCCCTTATACTGGGTGTAGCACTTCTTCAGCGCATCATCACGGAAGTTCCGGATATCCTTTGCGCTGACCATACCCTTCGCCGCACCTGCGAGTACGTTCTTCTGGAATTCCTTGTTGAAATCCTTGTCCGTCAGATGCTCATACTTAAACACACGGTAGCGTACCGAACTGTTTTTCTCATAGTCGCGGACACTGCGCTGCAGCATCGCGTCCTCGTCTTCTTTGTTTTTGCTTACCCGCTTGGCATTAACCGCGTAGGATTCCAGTAAGAGGGATTTTTCAGCTGAGCTCACAAGTTTTTCTTTTCCGTACTCATCCTTCGGATCCAGCGTCTTGCGGTAGTCCTCTTCCTTCTTCTGGACAGGCTGCATAATCTCATTTCTTTTCTGAGGCGCTTCCGGCACCGGAATTGCTTTTTTTCCGTTCTTCTGCTCGATTTTCTTCGGACGCACCCCGCCCAGAGAATTGCTTCGGCGGATTTCATTCTCATCATTCTCGAGCTGGTCATTTCTCTGAATTCCCGTAAAGGAATTTCTGCGCTTAATACCGTTGTCAGCGGCGATTTCCCTGTTGTAGTCCTCAAAAGCCTTCTTCATGTTGGCGATTTTATTCTTTGCTTTCTCCAGCATATAAGCGTCGCCGACAACGTTTTCCTGAACCTCCGTATTGAAAAGTTCCGCAACCCCGCCGAGCTGGTCCTCATAATCACGCTGTTCAATGGACTGGTAGCGGGTGCGCAGAAGCTTGTCCACACGCTCCACAGCAATCAGCTTATCCCTGGTTCCGTCATTCTTCACTCCGTCAACAGCCTTGTGCATCCGGTAAGTATTGATGCTGTTAAGTGTTTTGTTGACCGCCTTGACGTATGCCTTCCTGGCTTCCTCTTCATTCTGGTACTCTTTGTTGAGGGCTTTTTGAATTCCCAGAAGGGACGACTGGATTTTTTTATACTCCTCGGAGTTCCGCGATACATGCGTGCCGGCTTCACGAAGCATTTCGTAGCAGGTATCGAGGACTTTCTTTTCATCATCGACGACCTTTTTTTCGGTGAAGTTTGTATTCGGATCCAGCGGATCGACGATCACCGGATTTTTGTCCTTGTCAATCAGCTTGGCCGCGCGGATGTCATAGGACTGACGGGCACTATACAGAAGATGCCGGAAAGTATTGATTTTTTTCAGTGCTTCTGGATTTCTGTCCAGTGCCTTCATGGTTTCATCGGCGTCTTTCAGAACAAATCCGGGAGCCGTTCCCTCCCGAATCGTCTTCATCGCGCCGAAATTGTGTTCCAAAAAGGCCTTGTTTTTGTTGTAGAATTCCTGCGCCTCCCTGATATTTTTCAGCGTCTCCGCGTAGGTCTTGTCATCCAGGATGTCACGATCCAGCTTGGAATCGATGTTTTCTTCCATCCCGATCTTCAGTACCGGCTTTCCGTCTTCCGTCGCTTCCTCAACTTTTCCAAACGCCAGGGAGTTTTCCATCAGACTGTAGCCGATACGGGGAAGCCAGAGTGAAATGCCCTCTGCGTCGGTATTACATATAGCTGCGCCCTCCTTCTTGTAAAGCTTTTCCGCCGAGTCCAGGGCCTTCAGCATATACTCCGCGTCTTTTTTTCCATACAGACTGCGGATTTTCTGCTCCGATTTCGGATCCGAAGCCAGCATCTTAACCGCTCCCAGGGTAGACCAGTTTCTGGTTCCCTCCGACTTCAGGAATTTCTCATAAGTCGGCGATTCCACAAACTCGTCAAAGGGGAAACCGGCATCGGCAAGTTCCTTATAACGTTTCTGAAGTTCCGCGACCTGGGCGTCGGTCATCGGACCGTCGCCGTTACGGAACGTCCAGAAATCATCGTCCAGGTTTTCCTTTTTCAGGAGGTCGCCCGTGTTTTTCAGCTGCATCTTCCCGAACTTCTGAACGGTATCATGCAGTCTTTCCATTGTATAAGCGTCCATATCCGGATATGGTTGCATCAGCTTAAGGTTCAGCGGGGCGGTTATATACGTCACGCCGTCTCTGCAGGCCTCTACAAACTTCCGGTTCTCCGGTGCATTCAGGGTAACAACGATATCGAGAAGCAGCCGCCCCGAATTATCCAGGGTTTTGATTTTCTGCCGAAGTACCGGATTATTTGCAAGCAGCTCTTCTTCGAGCCGCTGCTGTTCCTCCATGGGAAGTTCCGGATCAATGCCGGTCGCCCAGTTTACTGATTCGCCGCCCAGCTTTACTTTGTCCAGGCCAAGATCCACGGCCTCCTTCAGAAGTTCACGAACATCCTGCGTGCGTCTGATTTCATACTCGGTATCTATCCGATACTGTTCTCTGTATCTGCGTGAAAATTCGTTCCGGCTCATTTCTTCCCGGATCGTGTCCTGCGCCTGCTGCCGGATTCGCTGCTCCCGTTCCCGGGCTTCACGCGCCTCGGTTTCCCGCCGGGACTCTTCCGAACGGCGCCTGTTTTCCTCCGCCCGGATCCGCGCTTCCTCCTCAAGGCGTGCGCGTTCCTCGGCCTCCCGCCGTTCCCGTTCCGGGCGCTCCAGCTCTTCCTGTTCGATACGCTGGAGTTCTTCCATAGCCGATTCGAGGTTTTCCTCTTCTCTGCGAATCCGCTCCGCCTCTTCTTCCTGACGCTGACGCTCCTCTCTTGCACGTCTCTCCTGGTACTGTCTCTCGTAAATCGCAGCTTCGTCTCTCAGGCGCTGGAGCTGTTCTTCACGGAGCCGCTCCTGCATAAGGCGCCGCTGTTCTGCCGCACGGCGTTCCAGTTCCTGCGGACTTACTGTGATGCTCCGGATCATCTCAAGTTCTTCCCGGACAGGCTCGGGATCCTGGATGACCTGAGCCTCCAGAAGAATCGTGTTGAATGCATCAATTCTGCCCTCTTCTGTGGTTCCGTCTGCACCTGCAAGCGCGTAAACCGCACCGACGTCGGACAACGCGGCGATTTTATACAATGCTGCGATAATCTGGTCGTCCCCTTCGCGGTTCCAGCCATTCTCCCGCATTGTATCATAGATTTCATCGCGGGTGAAGCCGTTTGCTTCCTCGGGTCCCCACAATTTTTCATACTCTTCCTGTGTCAGATTACCAGTATTTTCCGGTGCCGGCATATAATTGATCCTCCT
>CACYBV010000094.1 GCA_902772745.1 uncultured Eubacteriales bacterium | reverse complement strand
TCCTTTTCATCAACATTCCACTCGCCCGGTCCGTAAAGGATATCCGTCTCTCTTGTGATGGTCGAGGGATCGCTGAAACGCCCCAGAGTCCCCTGCGTCAGGCTGATGCATCTGGAACAGGCCCCGAGATCATACATGTGGATCCGGTCTCCGGTGACCTCGCCGATCTGTTCTCCGGGAGACATGAAACGGACTTTCGCCTCCTCGAGGCTCATCCCGCGGAAGTTCACGTAATCGAGGTTTGCATTGCCGACCCTGTACTCGTCGCACCACTGCAGGTAACGTACGCGCGGGTTCTGCATCATCACATGCGCGCAGACAACATCTACGGAAACCGCATCGTCGCCTGAGATGATCCGGTTTGCATAGCGCGGGTGATCGAAGCGCGAACCGCCCGCAATGCCCTCCATGCCGATCCGTCCGTCGATCAGCACAAGGTCCGGCTTCCGGATCCGCGCGATGTCCACGAGGCTCTGTTCGATCGCATGCAGCCGGTGAATCTCGCGCCGGTCCAGCATGGAAATCAGTCCGAAACTGTTTTTGATGCCGCCTGTTACGCAGACGGTATCATGATTTTTCAGGACGCCGAGAGAGATGAAAACATCCGCTTCGACGACTTTCTTTGGAAGGCGAAGGACGTCAAGCACCATGGAATCCTCAAGCGGATACTCGCCCCACTCGTCCTGCTCGAAATCCACAAGCTCCGCCCCGTATTCTTCACACATCGCGTCCCATCCGTGCGTCTGGAAATATTTCGCCATCTGGCCGCCCTGACCGGTGTTTTCACCGACCATGATGTGTCCCGGCTCGCATTCCTCGAGGATCAGTTCCAGAAGCTTTCTCACGAAGTTGATGTCTGTCACGCCGCCCGTGATGGCTTCCTGCGTGGCGGTCAGATTCGGTTTGATAAATATGCTCTGTCCGGGTTTGATAAAGTGCGAAAGTCCTCCGAGCGCATCCGTGCTCTCTTTAATTCTTTTCTTCAAAAGACCGTTTCCGGTCCCGATATAGACATTGCTGAACTTACGGATTCTTAATTCGGGTGTTTCTTTAGCTGTTGAATCCATGTATGTGCAGCTCCTTTCCTGTTGCTGATGTCTCTCGGATTCCGTCACATTCCGGCAGGAAACCATAAACATTTAACCAAATAATCTGACATAACGATGATGTATAATGACGTTATACATCATTGCCCGGTTTTTTTCAACTCAAACATAGTAAACAGGACGAAAAACCGGCGTTCATATTAAAATCCCGGCGGATCCCCCCATAATCATGCGGACGCAGTAAGCTGATTGTGCGCTTCCGGATATTATCAGAATGAAAAGACGGCGGTTTTGGGAAAAAAGTCAGCAGAAACATCCCGTTAAAGAACAAGAAAAATAAACACTAAAATGTGTGATTGCCTGTTGAACATTTGTCGGACCGGTTGTAGAATAATTTAAAAAAACAATCCTGATCATATGCCTTATACTGAATAAACAGAAAAGGAAACGTCTGTGAAATACCTTACTTCCACCGGGAAAACCGGCTGAAGGAGGTTCCATGGCGGCTGCGTTTCCGAAAAAGCCGCGCTCACAGGGCTCAGCGCGCTCATTGTTTGTTTTGGGGTTTTCAATCCGTATATTTTAACAGGAAGCTAAAATGGAACGAGGCATATATTTTGACAGCTGGTACAAGCATAATCACTGCTATCATCCCAGTCTGCCACTGCGTACCGTGCAGAATCTGGAGGATCTGGAGCGGTATCACGGTACGGTGCTGGTCTGGGCCGGCATGGGCGGCGGCAGCATCAGCCTTCCGTATCTGGAGAACGAAGCTTTCGGACAGGTGGATCCCCGAATGCAGTTCTATGGCTGCATGAACGACCGCGCGTTTGTGGAAGAATGCGGGAAGCGCGGCATCAAGCTGTTCGGGATTGTCTTTGAAGTGCAGGGCTGGGAGATCCCCGCTGTGTTTGACGAAGACGGAAAACTTGCGAAGTTCAATCTTTATGCGCAGATGGACGAGAAGCACGACTGGTACGGCCTCAGGGAATTCAGCCAGGACAAGTATCCGAATGCTTTCCGCACGAGTTTTAAAGACTATTACCCGGACGGCATTATTAATTCCCTCGGCGAACCGGTTACGG
>CACYBV010000093.1 GCA_902772745.1 uncultured Eubacteriales bacterium | reverse complement strand
AGCTTCGCAGGGGGAAGCGGAGCGGATCTTCTACCTGACCGCGAAAACCGTGACCGCCGGCGCCGCGGAAGAAGGCATGTCGCTGATGGCGGAGCGGGGACTCGCATTTTCATACGTCCGGATTACCGCGAGGGACCGGGTCTGCGTTCTCCCGGAGCGGCACTGCGACCCGGTACACTGTCCGCGGGCGAAGGGACATTTCGACCGTGTGAACGAAGCGGTTTACGACCTCGTAACGCATGAACAGACCGTCACAAGGGAACTGGTCGAGGCATATGCGGAAAAATATCAGGTGTGCCCTTATGAATTCAGCCTGGACGTCTCATACTATACGGACGTCGTGATCTGTGATTACAACTATGCTTTCGCGCCGCATGTCCGGCTGCAGCGTTACTTCTCGGGCGGTACAAATCTCCCCTACATTTTTCTTCTAGACGAAGCACACAACCTTGTGGACCGCGGCCGCGACATGTTCAGCGCAATCCTTGTGAAGGAAGACCTCCTTGCTGCCAAGAAGCTTTTTAACGGACAGAAAACGATCGGAAAATGGCTGGAGCGCGCAAACAAGCTGATGCTTCAGCTGAAGCGGGAGTGCAGCCGGGTAACCGTGTTTACGGAGGAGAGCTTCCCGAACGCGCTCCTGTATGCCCTGGAGAATCTGAGGGAAGCCCTGAGCCGCTATATGGACCGCCATCCGAACCTTCCGGATTCAGAGGCGGTGAGTGATTTTTATTTCGAAGTCACCGATTTCCTGGATACCTGCGCATACACGGACGAGGGCTATGTGAATTACGCGTCTTTTGATGAGCAGGGGCATTTCTTCATCCGGCTGTTCTGCATCAACCCTGCGGGGCGGCTCAGAGAAACACTCGACCTGGTGAAAGCCTCGGTGTTCTTTTCCGCGACTTTCCTGCCGATCAATTATTACAAGGAACTGCTCACGGGAGACCCGGAGGATCCGGCAATGTATGTGGATTCGCCTTTTGACCCCGCAAAACGGAAACTTCTTCTGTGCTCCGACGTCAGCTCCCGCTACACGCGGCGGGGAACGTCGGAATATCGGAAAATCGCCTCTTACCTTCTCACGCTTGCCCGTGCGCGCCGGGGGAACTACCTGGCATTTTTTCCTTCACATAAATTCCTGCAGGATGCGGCGGAGGAACTGCAGGCTCTGATGGCGGAACAGGCGGAAGAGGGGCTTCCCGAAGTGGAGCTTCTTTCCCAGAAGCGGGTGATGAGCGAACAGGACCGGGCAGATTTTCTTGCGGAATTCTCGGATACGCTGCGGCCGCGGTCGCTTCTCGGGCTTTCTGTGATGGGCGGGGTGTTTTCCGAGGGCATCGACCTCACGCACGAGCAGCTGATCGGCGTAGCAGTCGTCGGAACCGGACTTCCGCAGCTTTCGGTGGAGCGCGACCTGATCCGGAGCTATTATGACGAGCACGATGAAAACGGTTTTGACTACGCCTACCGTTTTCCGGGCTTCAACAAAGTCATGCAGGCCGCGGGGCGTCTGATCCGTACCGTTTCGGACGAGGGTGTGATCCTGCTTCTGGACGAACGCTTCCGCTACCGTGAGAATCTCGCCCTTTTCCCCAGGGAATGGGCGGACTGGGAGGCAGCGGACCGGAACAGTGTTGAAAAGAAAATCAGAGATTTCTGGGACAGAAAAGAAAAAAAAGCGATACTGACGGGAACCATATGGAAAAGCGGTTTTTGTATCTGTATGTTCTGCGCATCCCGTCTTGTTTCATGGTGTTGCATCGCCGTTCCTGTGCCAATGAATAATATGGCGGGCGGGATCGTGACTTTCGGACTGAAACGGATTCCGGGGCTAAGAAAGTTTCTGCAGGGATTTCAACAGTTTTCCGTAAGGAGCGTACGCAGTGTTTGGAGGCTTATCCGGCTAATCGCTGCACTGCCTGACTATTATCGGGCTTCGGCGGTATTTCTCCTTGCTTTTTTTATCTAAAGAACGTATACTACAGGTAGCTGCAGGCTTCTTTTCAGGGACCTGCGTCGAACGTAAAAATATATCAATAAAAGGAGAACATCATGACCAGACTTGAAGAACTTCGGGCCAAAAACCCGCACATTCAGATCTATTCCGTATGCGACGATGAATTCCTGCCCTACGGCAGAGTGATTGCCGACGATTTTTCGGCGATGAGCGAGATGGTTAAAAAGGCCGCTCCGATGCCGGAACAGGGCAGCCGCTATGTGACATTCCTGAAGGAAATCGATGAGATGCCCGAAGCGCAGATTTACCGGGAACTGTACTGCGGACAGCTTGACGAGCAGTGGGGCCTCTGCTGGGGACACAACAGCTTCATGAACGGGCTGGAGTGGCATACCTGCAACGAGTTTAACCTCGGCGTAACGGATCTCGTGCTGCTTCTGGCGAAGCGCGGCGATATCGGCAAAGACGGAAAGCTCGATGCCAATAAGGTGAAGGCTTTCTATCTTCCGGAAGGCCTGATGATCGAAGTCTACTCCGACTCGATGCATCTTGCACCCTGCGAAGTCTCCAGGAGCGGCTTCTGGTGCGTCGTCGGTCTGCAGCGCGGAACGAATGAGAAAGTCGACCCGGATATGAAGAAGGATCCTCTTATGACCGCGAAGAATAAGTGGCTCATTGCGCACGAGAAGAGCCGCATGGCCGAAATGGGCCTTTTCCCCGGCATTTACGGCGAGAACTGGGAGATCAAGACCATCGACTGATACAGGCCCTCGCCTGAGAGCTGCCAGACTCGCCTGCGAGACCGCGCTTCCTCCTCGCCGTGACTTCGAGTACGCATCGGAGGAAACGGCGATAGCCCTCGGCTCGGGTGTATGGAAAACCAGGAACTCCTGCAGGTTCGGACGGTTCGAGGTGCTCGCAGCCGCAGCAACTGTCAAACTTGCCTGCGGGTTCCCGGACACTTGTGAATTTTCGATGAATTAGCACTCAACGCTTGACAGTGCTAACAACACATGGTATAATGCCTGCTGTAAGGAATTTATGGGCACCGGTTACCGCTTTTGACCGGTGCTCATGTTCCAAAAACAGGACAGACAGGAGGTTATAGCCATGGAAATACAGAGATTCACACAGAAATCGATCGCGGCCATTCAAGGCGCGGAAAAGGCGGCCGTGGAATACGGCAATAAGGCAATTGATCAGGAGCACCTCCTTTACGCACTGCTTGTACAGGAAGAAGGCCTGATTCCGAAGCTGATCACCAAAATGGAGATCCAGCTTCCGTATTTTCAGAATTCGGTGGAAGGACTTCTCCAGAAGCTGCCGAAGGTGCAGGGCGGAAAGGCTTTCATCAGCCAGGCGCTCTCGGATGCACTGAATTTCGCGGAGGACGAACTGAAACCCTTCGGCGATGAATATGTTTCCGTCGAGCACCTGTTCCTCGCAATGCTGAAACGCCCGAACCAGGCGCTTAAGGAGCTGTTCCGGGAATTCGGGATTACAAGAGACCGCTTCCTCTCGGCGCTGCAGGAAGTCCGCGGCAATCAGCGCGTGACATCCGACCAGCCGGAGGACACCTATGAGGTCCTCGAAAAATACGGCCGTGACCTCGTGGAGGCGGCCCGGGACCAGAAGCTGGACCCGGTGATCGGACGTGACGAGGAAATCCGGAATGTCATCCGGATCCTTTCCCGGAAAACCAAGAACAACCCGGTGCTGATCGGCGAACCTGGCGTCGGAAAAACCGCCGTCGTCGAAGGCCTTGCACAGCGAATTGTGCGCGGTGATGTGCCGGATT
>CACYBV010000092.1 GCA_902772745.1 uncultured Eubacteriales bacterium | reverse complement strand
TACCAGCCATCAAAAATGAAGCTGCGCCGTGTCGGATTCTCCGGACGGATTGCCCGGTTGCCCGTTTCCACGATCTGGTCTTCTATTTCCGAGCCGCCTTTTGTATCGAAATGTATTGTATACCGGTAAATCACCGTCTGCGTTTCCTGCTGAACCTCGCCCCACTGGGCGATCAGGATCATATCCGAGTTGACGGTCATTTCCTCTCCGGCAGCTCCGTAATTCCAGCGAATGAAGGATTTACCCTGCGGCGGGGTAAAATTGCAGGCGGGAAGGAAGTAATTCGCCCCGCGTTCCACACGAATGCTTGCCATGTCGCCGGAGCCGCCGTTCGGGTCAAAACTGATCGTAAACTGCTCACTGGATACCCATTTTGCGAAAAGAGTCAGGCTGTTTATCACCGGCTCACGGAAATCATATATCTTCGTGAACTGAGCGTCCTTATACCAGTTTTCAAACTCATATCCCTGTCTTACCGGATCCGCAGGCCTTGTTGCCGTCATACCGTAAGGAATCGACTGTGAAGGAATTGTGGATCCGCCGTTTGTATAGAAAGTGACATTGTAGTTTCCGGTGTAGGCATACGAGGAACTGCTGTTGTCTTTCCACTGTGCTTCCACGGACAGAGGTCCCGTAACCGTAATCCTTGTGCCGACAGGGCCGAGGTCCCAGGCGTCGAATGTGGATCCTCTGGGCGGTGTGAAGCCGCACGGCGGAAGGGAATACATCGTTCCTTCATTGACAGGTACCGAACGCATGGCTCCGGTGCCGCCGTTTGCCGCGAAAGTAACAAGCGCAGTCCATCTCGCATAAACCTTCGTTGCCTTATACAGTTTATTTGTAAAGCTGAAGGGTTGGGTCAGGGAGGAATCCGTATACCAGCCGGCAAAAGTCAGCCCGTCCTTTTTCGGTTCCGAAGGCTGGGTCGGAGCCGTTCCTGTCCTTATTTCCTGCGCAGGAACTTCCGTTCCGCCGTTGGATTCGAAAGACAGCGTGCAGGTCCATGTGGCAAAGAGTTCAATATCTTCCGTCACAGGCGTGCTGAAATCATACTCTTTCGTGCAGCTGTAATCCGAATACCATTTATCAAAAGTGAAGCCGTCGCGCTGCGGCACTTCCGGTTCCGCAACGGGCTCTCCCGGCTTCACCTGACGGCTGAACTCATTAAGCGAATAATTCAGGTTGAACTTTACGACACAGTTTTTCAGCCACTTCGCGTAAAGCGTCATGTTGTCCGTAACCGGATCGTCGAAATTCCAGGCGGTTCCATAGCTCTCGTCCGTATACCATCCGTCGAAGGTAAAATTCTCCCTGACGGGGTCCTCGGGTTTCGAAACCGGCTCCCCATGGGGCACCGACTGCAGCAGTATCTGCGAACCGATCCCGGTCACAAGCTGAACTTCATAGCAGACAGGGAAGTTCGACAGCCAGAGTTCTCCTGCCGATATCTTTTCCGCAGAATCGTCATCTCCCGAATCCGCCGCGTCAAGGAGCACCCAGCCTGAATCATCTTTTCCGAAGGGATCGTCCTTCTCAGGATCAGCAAGCATTCCGTAGGACAGGGCATTCTTTCCCGTTTTGTCGGTAAATTCGGAAAGGATGACGATTTTGCCGCGGCAGTCGGAAAGTACAGGAAATTTTGTATACTGATTAGCTTTGTTCTCTGTATAAAGGATTGAACTTTCAGTGTTTGTATTAGCCTGCTTTGCAAGATGATCCGTCAGATACGTATTCAGTCTGCTCGCAGTCTCCTCCTGATCCGGTCCCGCAGGCCGCAGCAGAAGGATCACGGTTTCGTCGACGTTTTCTTCCAGAAATTTTACGACATGATCCGTAATGAAACTTTCAAAAGTCAGCAGCCCGTCGTCTTCGGACCTGGCATAATACAGGTACGACGCTTCATCCGTCTCCACGCTGTCGCAGATATACAGCGATTCCACGTCATCCGCATTTTCTTTCGATTCGCCTTCCGGATCAGCCTCATTTTTCGCAATCCAGTTTTCGGAGCTCAGTCCGATTTCAAGAATCCGCACGCCGTCCGTATTAAGCTGATCTTCCACGCTTCTCTCCGGCCCTTTGTACGGCGCCGCGCTCTCCGCGGCCGTCTCATCCCAATAAGCGCCGGAAACATTCTCCATTGCCGAATTTTTCGTCCCCGGGATCGTCAGTTCGGAGATATCCGTATCATCTGCGATACCGGACATCCATTTGTTTCCGGTCAGTTTATCCGCCTCTTCGCGGCTCATTGTCTTTGTCCGTTCAGCAAAAACCGATACAGAAAGCGCCAAAATAATCAGCAAAGCCACGGGCAGCAACAGCACGCGCCGGATTTTCGGTTTCTTATTTATCATTTCAGTCATCCCCCAAAAGAATGCATGGTGAAGGCATACTTATAGATGATTTTATTATAGCCGAAAGAAACGGTAAAATCAAGAACTTCTGGTTCATTAGTTGTATTTCAGGGGGAAGAAAGTTTTCGGTTAATGAAGTTGTATTTGAGCGGCAGGTATGATAAAATTCTGCTGTCTGAAAGCGCAGATCGGTATTTGAAATATGTATACAGGAGGGACGATATGAGAAGATTCTGTTTTGCTCTGCTTCCGCTTATTATTGCATGCCTGCTTACAGCTGCCTGAAACGAAAGAAGGCCTCGGGAATATCCAGATGAATCATAATATTCAGACACCCGGAAACAGGATTCCCGGCCTGCCGATACTTAAAAAGTTCGGCAGGCCGGGAAATCTTTTGTCAAGCGGACACCAATGTAAGTGTCATTGTTTTGTAAATGTAACCGACTCACCCATAAAAGTCAGCGTCAGTTTGTTTCCGCTCACTTTGAAATTCATTTCCATGTTGACTCCAGACATTTCCGGTGAGGAAAGCGTCACTTTTTTCCCTTTTACTTTATAGGTGAACGCCTGACCTCTGCCGGGTTTGAAATCGTAATCGCCCAACTCTCCTGTTCCGTTTTTTTCAAAAATGATCTTAGAATCCTCGGCTTTACTTGCCCATGTGCCGACAAGCTTTCCCTTTCCCGAGCAGGCGGCCATTGTCGTCAGTACCATGACTGCAGTCAAAAAAATGATTATTGTTTTTTTCATGTACACTGTCTCCTTTAGCATGTTTTGTTGACTTAGTCGCTGTTTTGTTCACGAAGGGGTCAAACACCTCCGGAAGATTCATTGCCACAGAGCCATTCCCCTGTTTTCGGATTATTGTTTCATGAGTACCATCGCATCGTCATCATCGCCCCAGCTGATCGTCAGCTTTCTTCCGCTGATTTTGTACGTGTACTCCTCAACTTCATCCTCATCAAAGATAATGGTCAATTTGTCCCCGCTGACCTTGTACTCGTAAAAGTCAATTGGTCCATATTGTCCATTACTGCCTTCAGCCCAAAATAGAGTTCCGTCCTTTTCGAACGTAAGGCGATCATAACCGTTTTCCCATGTTCCGATCAGCTTCTTCCCCGAACAGGCGGTTATTGTCAGCACCATGACAGCAGCCAGGAAAATCAAAGCGATTCTTTTCATATCTGTCTCCTTTTTTCCCAAACTGGCATTACTATTTATCCGAAATATCTCTCCAGAAGGCCCTTGAATGCCTTGCCGTGTCTTGCCTCGTCTCTTGCCATTTCATGCACGGTGTCGTGGATCGCGTCGAGCCCGAGCTCTTTCGCACGCTTCGCGAGCATGGTCTTGCCGAGGGTCGCACCGTTCTCTGCTTCCACACGGACCCTGAGATTTTCCTTCGTGGAGTCTGTCAGCACTTCGCCGAGGAGTTCCGCGAACTTCGCCGCATGCTCCGCTTCTTCGAAAGCAGCCGTCTTCCAGTATTCGCCGATTTCCGGATAGCCTTCGCGGAAAGCGACACGGCTCATTGCGAGATACATGCCGACTTCGGAGCACTCACCGTTGAAATTCGCCCGAAGGTCTTCCTTGACATCTTCCGGAACGTCCGAAGCGATGCCGACGATGTGTTCGGCTGCCCAGGTCATTTCCTCTTCCTGCTTGATGAATTTGCTGGCCGGAGCGTTGCAGACAGGGCATCTGTATCCTTCCGGAAGCGCATCGCCTTCGTAAACATAACCGCATACGCCGCAAACAAATTTTGCCATTGTTTTTCCCTCCATAGTGTAAATTTTTTATAGTATTTCAGCAATCCTGTCAGGAATTATCAGCGGATCGATTTCTCTTTCCGCAGGACAAAATCCATCACGATCATTGCTGATATGCCCGAAAATACCAGTGCGCCGAAAATAATCCCGCCCGAATCAATCAGAACGTCAAAGCTCTGCATCGCGCGTCCGTCGACCATGCTCTGGTGAAGCTCATCACTGCATGCATACAGGACGCCGATGAGGATACTGAGCAGGATACGGAAGCCGTATTTGATGCGGATTGTACTCATGAAAAGTGCCAGAAGTCCGCCGAGGACCAGGTATTCCATGAAATGCGCACTTTTTCTGATTAAATATTCCAGTTTTCCCATCCGCTGCAAAAGAATCTCCGCATTTTCGGGGAGGAACCAGTCACGGAAGAAAAAACGCGCGAGTTTCTCTGTTACCGATCCCGACAGGGCTGAGGACTCTTCCGCCGTCTCCGATGAAAAGAAGAAAATTGCCGCCATCCACGCAATCACAAGGACAAGGCAGATAATGCGGTAGACCCGCTGTCTTTTCCCGGAGAGGACGTATACGGTATCCTTCGGCGGGTTCATTTTGCCTCTGTCTTCTGCGAAAGCGAATCAAGATATCTTGAAAGCGCATCCTTCCAGTCCGGAAGAGGCGTGAAACCGGCTGTGACAAGCTTCGTCCTGTCAAGTCTCGAGTTCTCCGGCCGTGCGGCTTTCGATAAGCCGTACTCTTCTGTCGTAACCGGGATGACTTTGTTTGAAAGCCCCGCCTGGCGGTAGATTTCACAGGTAAAATCATACCAGGAAATGTAGCCGCCTTCATTGGTTGCGTGATAGGTCCCGTACCTGTCCGTAACGATCATGTCCGAAAGGAGCACAGCAAGATCCGGCGTATAGGTCGGCGTTCCGATCTGGTCGCAGACAACCCGGACTTCCGGATGGTTCTCCGCAACGCGGAGCATCGTACGGACAAAATTCTTCCCGTTCAGGCCGAAAACCCAGGCAATGCGGACGATGAAAAATTTATCAAGAAGGCCCCGGACCGCTTTTTCACCGAGAAGTTTCGTCTGCCCGTACCAGGACAGCGGGGCGTAATCCGTGCATTCCGGATCCCAGGGCGTATCTCCTTTTCCGTTGAATACATAGTCCGTCGAGATGTAAAGCATCGGAATGTCCGCTTTTTTGCAGTATTTTGCAATATTCAGGGTACCCTGCGCGTTAATCTGATAGACCTTGTCACGGTTCTCGGGATCTTCCGCCGCGTCGACGGCCGTCCAGGCCGCACAGTGAATCACGGCGTCCGGCGCGCATTCTCCGAGCACCGACCGAACCTGAGCAGCATCCGTAATATCCATCCGAACATAAGGTGCCGTCGTTACCGCAGTTCCGTCCTGAATGCCGCTGTAGGCCTCCGCGATATCCGAGCCGACGGTTTCAACGCCCCTTCCGATCAGTTCATTGACAAGGTCATGTCCGAGCTGCCCGCCGGCGCC
>CACYBV010000091.1 GCA_902772745.1 uncultured Eubacteriales bacterium | reverse complement strand
GGTCGGCTACAATGCATTTTCAAGCCCGATGATGGAGCTTCTCGAGGAGGACATTCATGCTGAAATGCAGGAAATCCATATCGGGAAGAACCTGACGTCGATTCAGCGCGGCGCTTTTTCCGGAATCATTCCGCGTACATTTACGGCGGATCCCGATAATCCGCGCTTTTCGGTGCGGGAAGGGGCGCTTCTTACAAAGAGCGGGGATTCCCTGCAGGAATTCTCTGTCTGGGAGCTTCAGACGCTCGTGGTACCCGAGGGTGTGAAGGATCTTGACTGCTCAATCCTCACACAGATCGGGCAGTACGACGTGTGGACCGACAAGACGATGACGGATATCTACCTTCCGGACAGCCTGATCCGGATTTCGGGCGTGCTGATCTTCCGGAGCAGCATGATATTCCACTGCAGAGAAAACTCTTATGCGGAAGATTTCTGCGAAGATCTTGGGCTTTTGAAGAGCAATGACACGGAACCGGTGCTTTCTGTCGAAGAAATCCCGACGGAAAACGGTACGATGGTGTTCAGCCTGACCGAAAGCCATGCATGCCTGCAGCTGATTACGGGAACAGACGAGGTGCTTCAGATTCCGCGGGAGGTTTCCGGACGTCCGGTTACTGTGATCGGCTCCGGAGAATACAGCCTGTACGGAAAGTGGAGCTATTTCGATGCGCCGGAACGGAACATCACAAGGAAAGTGATACTTCCGGATACGGTTGAAGTGATTTCGGACCAGGCTTTTTCGGATGTACTGCTTTCCGGGATCAGTCTTCCGGACAGCATCCGTGTGATCGGAGCATCCGCCTTCGCACAGTGCGAAGAACGCATTACGGCGCTTCCCCCGAACCTGGAGCGGCTGGGATATAAAGCATTTTCGGAAAGCTTTGCGGATACGGAGGAGCTCCTGATCCCGGTGAGCCTGAAGGAAATCGCACCCGGTGCATTTACGAATGTCGGGATCGGTGCGTTCCGGCTTCAGGATGATCCGGAATCTCCGTTTACGGTTATGCAGGGAATGCTCGTAAGTAAGGACGGCAAAACGATTCTTGCCGGAGTGAGCTCTAAAGACTCTCTTTCGATTCCGGAAGGGATCGAAGAGATCGGTCCTTATGCTTTCGCTGGACAGGAGTTTAAGGAACTGATTCTCCCCGAATCGCTTCGCATCATCGGAGAGTCGGCATTCACTTACAATTATCTTCTCGAGGATATCCGTTTCAGCGAAGGCCTTCAGGAGATCGGAGCAGGCAACTTCTATCCCGGAAATCTTGAGGAGGTGCATCTTCCCGAAAGCTGTGAGATCATCGGTACGAATGCATTTTCTTCGCAGTACCGGCTGGTCACGGTATCCATGCATGCGAAAATCATCGGGGAACAGGCTTTTTCTTCCTGCCGCAGCCTGGAGAAAGTGGATTTCGGGGAGAATCTCCTGGAGATTCGGGACGATGCATTCGCGGACAGTGCGCCGGGAATCTTTGAATTCCCGGAAAGCCTCCGGAAGATCGGGAAGAATGTATTCGGATTGAAGTATGCCAAAACGGATACGGAGGAAAGTGCAGCCAGGGACGGAATGGTGCTTCGAATACCGAAAAACCTGCATACAATCGGTCAGAACTGTTTCAACGCCCTGGAAATCA
Organism: uncultured Eubacteriales bacterium; assembly: GCA_902772745.1. Lineage (GTDB taxonomy): Bacteria > Bacillota > Clostridia > Lachnospirales > Lachnospiraceae > UBA1267. Next base: position 962 of record CACYBV010000091.1, on the reverse strand, counting down.
CGGAATTCCAGTGTGCTGAAGACTGTGCTGCATTCTCTTCTCCGCAGGGCCTCCTGACGGATAAGGCGGAGCGGGTGGTTTATGCCTGTCCGACCGGGATGAGCGGGGAGCTCAGGCTTCCCGACACGGTTTTTGAGATCAGGAGCTCCGCTTTTTCGTGGTGCCATTCGCTTACAGGCATCGTGATCCCGAAAACAACCGAAGTCATCCGGCCCTATGCGTTTTCGGACCGCCTGTACTCGGACCAGGAAGAGAAAATTATGATTTACTGCACAAAAGACAGTCCTGCAGCCCGCTGGGCGGCGGAAAACGACTGGCCTTTCACAATAAATGAGGAGACAGAATGAAAACCGGCGAACGGCGATACGGGAGGATTCGGATGAAACGTTTTCTGAGCGCGCTTCTTATTGCATCACTGCTCCTTACGGGGGCTGTTTCGTGTGGGAAAAAGAAAGACCGCGGGGAGCTGCCGGCGGCCATGACGGGAAGAAGAGAGACGGAAAATACAGAAACGGAAGAGCATACTCCTGCCGAAGCGGCCCGGGAGAGTACGGCAGCGGCGCCGGAAAGCAGCGCTGAAACTCCGGAGGAGACGATTCCGGAAGAAACAGCGCCGGATGAATCCCCGGAAGAGGAGCGGCCGGAAGCGGTAAGTGCGGAAGAAACGGAAAGCACGGAAAATCCTTCCGGAGAACATTCCGAATCCGAGACGGACGGCGAACCCTCCGATGAGCACTATACCCGTGAACTGGCCAGGAAAAACCAGGACTTCAACCCTGAGGATGCGGAAATTTCCGAGATCCTGATCGATCCTCAGGAAGAAAAGTCCTGGACAATCATGGTTTATATGATCGGTTCGAATCTTGAAAGCGCTTTGGGGGCAGGCTCGAATGACATGGCGGAGATGGAAGCTTCCGGCGTGGATTTTTCGCGTGTCAACCTGATCCTTTATACCGGCGGAT
>CACYBV010000090.1 GCA_902772745.1 uncultured Eubacteriales bacterium | reverse complement strand
GAGCAAAGAGATCATCGAGCTTGCGCACAGCAAGGGCATTTCGGTGGAATGCGAAGTCGGCGGCATCGGCGGAACCGAGGACGGCGTCACATCAAGCGGCGAGCTTGCAGATCCCGAAGAGTGTGCGAAGGTTGCAGCGCTGGGCGTTGATTTCCTCGCTGCCGGCATCGGCAACATCCACGGCGTATATCCGGCGGACTGGGCCGGCCTGAATTTTGACCGTCTTTCCGAGATCGACAAGGCCGTTGAGGGCAAGCCGCTCGTTCTTCACGGCGGTTCCGGCATTCCGTTCGACCAGGTTTCAAAGGCGATTTCGATGGGCGTCAGCAAGATCAACGTCAACACCGAGCTTCAGCTCGTGTTCGCTGCTGCGACGAGAAAGTACATCGAAGCAGGCAAGGATCGTGAAGGCAAAGGATATGACCCGAGAAAGCTTCTGAAGCCGGGCTGCGATGCCGTGATCGAGAAGACCATCGAGCTTATGGGCGCTTTCGGCTGCGCAGGAAAGGCCTGATCAGCGACTTGAAAACTGAACTGATTTTCGGGCGGTATCGTTATTCGGTACCGCCTTTTTACAGCCTGCAATGAGAAAAATGCACGTGTGCCGGACATACAGGAGATTTGACGACAGCTTTGCAGAAAAGATGTGCTCATCACGCCGGAAATCCCGCCGCGGGATGAAATTCCGTTGACAACCCGCGTGAATCAGCGCTATAATAATACAAACTGAATAGAGCAGACGGTGCCTCTGCAGTCGGATTGTCGGCTGGTCAGAGGGTAAAAGGGAAACAGGTGAGAGGCCTGTGCGATCTCGTCACTGTATACGGAAATGACTGAACCATGCGTGAAAACGCGGTCACTGAGAAATCGGGAAGGCGGTTCTTTCTAAAAGCCGTGAGTCAGGAAACCTGCCGTCTGTAATGGTACGGGAAAGAAATTTCCAGATCACGAGGACTTGATTGTACCGATGGCTTCCGGACGGGAGCAGGCTCTTTCTTCATGGAAAATGGAGACCGGGCCTGGTTTTTGTACGCTGAGCCGCTGATTTTCAGGTCCTTTTGCCGCACTTTCAGGCAAAAGGATTTCTTTTTCGTGCCCGTAACACACGCTGATATAATCGGAATTCTGCGCTGCTTTTCCGCCTTTTCGGACCGGTTCCGAAAAGACGCGCTCCTGCAGGAAGAACGGTTTATTCAGATATCAGGGGAGAGAATTCTGCCCGTATATTTTAAGGAGGAATGGTTAGCATGAAAAAGTTTTTGGCGGCGCTTTTAGCGCTGTCGCTTACAGCGGCGCTGCTTGGCGGATGCACGAAGACAGCGGAGGAAACTTCGGCGCCGGAGAAATCTGAAATACCTTCAGAGACAGAAAAAGCGGAAACTGAAGCTCCGGAGACGGAAAAAGAACCGGAGAAGACAAAAGCCCCGGAGACGACGGAAGCACCGACAACCGAAGAACCGAATACCGAAGCGCCTGCGGCGGAAAAAACCGATCAGGAGCTCGCGGATGAAGTTGCTGCCCTGATCGACGCGATCTACGTCCAGGAGCGGACCGATGATACGGACGAGCAGTGTGCCGCGGCAAAAGCCGCCTGGGACGCGCTGACGGATGAGCAGAAAGAACTCGTGGAAGGCGAGTTCGCCGACCCCGACTATTTCGGGCGTGATACCGGCGACGCTTCGAAGGATGATCCGAGGAATGCGGACGAGATTGGCGAAAAAGAACTGCTGGTCGTAAGCTTCGGCACTTCCTTCAATGACAGCCGTGCCGAGGACATCGGCGGCATCGAGAAGGCACTGGAGGCTTCGTTTGCCGACTGGTCCGTAAGACGAGCCTTTACAGCGCAGATCATCATCAACCATGTGCAGGCAAGAGACGGCGAATTCATCGACAACATGGAGCAGGCGCTGCAGCGAGCAGTTGATAACGGCGTGAAATATCTTGTGATCCAGCCGACGCATCTGATGCACGGCGCGGAATACGACGAGCTTTCGGAAGCTGCGGAGAAATTCGCCGGGCAGTTTGAGTCCATCCGGATTGCCGAGCCGCTTCTCGGTGAAGTCGGGAAGGATGCTTCCGCAATCAACAAGGACAAGGAGCGCGTCGCAACTGCGATTACCGCGGAAGCGCTGGAGCTGGCGGGCTATGAGAGCCTTGAGGAAGCCGCCGAAGACGGCGCGGCCTTTGTCTTCATGGGCCACGGAACTTCCCACAAAGCGAAAGTGACCTACAGCCAGATGCAGACGCAGATGAACGATCTGGGTTATGAGAATGTATTTATCGGAACCGTCGAGGGCGAGCCGGAAGAAACCGCCTGTGAGGCCGTGATTGACGCGGTTCACGAGGCAGGCTACAAAAAAGTCATACTGCGGCCCCTGATGGTCGTCGCCGGCGATCACGCGAACAACGATATGGCTGGAGATGAGGAGGATTCCTGGAAAAGCATGTTTGAAGCATCCGAATATTTTGAATCCATTAACTGTCAGATCGCAGGCCTCGGACGGATCAGCGCAGTTGAACAGCTATATGTTGAGCACGCTGGCATTGCGGTCACCCTCTCCTTGATGGATGGAATGAGCCCGGAGGAGCGTGCGGGACTTGCGGCAAAGATGATCGATGAAATCTACGTGCAGGAGCGCACGGAAAATACTGATCTTGCGTGCGCGATTGCAAAAGCGGTCTGGGACAGCCTCAGCGATGAGGAGAAGGAAATGGTGGAAGGCGAAGATGCCGATCCCGACTATTTCGGTCGTGACACCGGCGACGCCTCGAAGGACGATCCGAGGAACAAAAACGGCATTGGCGAAAACGAACTTCTCGTCGTAAGCTTCGGCACTTCCTTCAACGACAGCCGCGCGGAGGATATCGGCGGCATCGAAGAGGCGCTTCAGGAAGCATATCCCGACTGGGCTGTACGGAGAGCCTTTACCGCGCAGATCATCATCAACCATGTGCAGGCCAGGGACGGCGAATTCATCGACAACATGGACCAGGCGCTGCAGCGTGCAGTTGATAACGGTGTGAAAAACCTTGTAATCCAGCCGACGCACCTGATGCACGGCGCGGAATACGACGAGCTGTCGGAAGCTGCGGAGAAATACGCCGGCCAGTTTGAAAACATTGTCATCGCGGAGCCGCTTCTCGGCGAAGTAGGAGCGGACGCTTCGGAAGTGAATTCCGACAAGGAACAGGTTGCAAAGGCGGTCACAGCGGCGGCTGTGGAAGAGGCCGGCTATGAGACTTTAACGGAAGCGGCGGACGACGGCACAGCTTTTGTCTTCATGGGGCACGGAACTTCTCATAAAGCAAAAGTAACCTACAGCCAGATGCAGACCCAGATGAATGAGCTGGGATACAAAAACGTGTTCATCGGAACCGTCGAGGGAGAGCCGGAAGAAACCGCCTGTGAAGCTGTGATTGACGCGGTTCACGAGGCAGGCTACAAAAAAGTCATCCTGCGGCCTCTGATGGTCGTTGCCGGAGACCACGCCAATAATGACATGGCCGGGGACGATGAAGATTCCTGGAAGAGCATGTTTGAAGCATCCGGATATTTTGAATCCATTGACTGCCAGATCGCAGGCCTCGGACGGATCGAAGAGGTTCAGGCGCTGTATGTGGAGCACTGCAGCAGGGTGATTCCCAGTAATCCGGATCTTGAAACAGAAGGAAACAACGGGTCAGAAGACGGAGGAGAGGAAGATTCCGCAGCGCTTCCGGACGGCGTTTACAAGGCCGAGTTTCATACGGACAGCAGCATGTTCCATGTCAATGAAGCCAACGGCGGGATGGGCGATCTCACGGTAAAGGACGGTGAAATGGTGATTCATGTGAGCCTTGTTTCCAAAAAAATCGTGAACCTGTTCCCGGGGCTCGCGGAAGACGCGCAGAAAGACGGTGCGGTTCTCCTGGAGCCGACGACTGATACGGTCACCTACGACGACGGTGAAACGGAAGAGGTCTACGGCTTCGACATCCCGGTTCCCGCACTGGATGAGGAATTCGACCTCGCGATTATCGGGGAATCCGGCAAGTGGTATGATCATAAAGTGAGCGTTTCGAACCCGATGGCTTCCGCGGAAGAATAAGAGAATCATCCGGCCGTCCCAAGGCACCGGAGTTTTTGGCGGCGCGGCACTTTTTCATTCATGCCGCGCCGCTGTATCGGTAAAAGCGTACAGAGAGGAGCCGGACTCCTTCCTGCAAAACTTAAGGAGAAGCGATGACGAAAAGACGGTTTTTCCTGACTGCGTTCTTTATGGCAGTCCTTCTTTTGATTACAGCGGCGGGCTGTGCGGAAAAGACGGATAAGACAAAAAATGATTTCCCTGCGGACGGCGTCTATGAGATCGGCGTCACACTTACGGGCGGAAGCGGCAAGGCGACTGTCAGTTCGCCTGCAAAGCTTACGGTCCGTGAAGGAAAAATGACTGCGGAACTTGTATGGAGCAGCAAAAACTATGACTACATGCTTGTCGGCGATCAGCGCTATGACGCGAAGATCGTCGACGGACATTCTGTTTTCGAAATTCCGGTGGCGGCGCTGGACACAGAGCTTCCGGTAATCGGCGATACAACCGCCATGAGTGTACCCCATGAAATCGAGTATATCCTGCGCTTTGACTCATCTACGCTGAAAGGTTCCGGGAAATGATCATGCGGCGCGGTTTTCTCACAATGGCAGCTGCGGCGGTCCTGCTCTTTTCAGTACTGCTTTCGGGCTGTTCTTCTCCGGCCGGACAGACAGTTTCGGACGGCCCGGAATGGAGCAGTCTGTCCGCGGAATCGGAGCTTCCGCTCCGCTATGCGGCGCAGTTTAAGGTGACAGAATACACAGAAGGCTACAGGCTTCTCGAGATCGAAATGACCGGAAAGTTCCTGCTGGTGCCGGAGGATAAACCCGTTCCGAAGGGACTTCCGGATGATATTGTACCGCTGCGTCAGCCGATTCGGAATATATACCTTGCGGCGACTTCGGCAATGGATTTTTTCCGTGCGCTGGATTCGATCGGCGCCGTTCGTCTCTCCGGAACAGATGCGGACGGCTGGTATATCCCGGAGGCAAAAGAGGCGATGGAATCGGGCACCATGCTTTTTGCCGGCAAATACAGCGCGCCGGACTATGAACTGATTCACTCCGAAAAATGCGGCCTCGCGATCGAGTCAACGATGATTTATCATTCGCCGGAAGTCCGGGAACAGCTGGAAAAGCTGGGCGTTCCCGTCATTGTGGAGCGCTCGAGCTACGAGGAACATCCGCTCGGGCGCATGGAATGGATTAAGTTCTACGGCGTGCTTCTCGGAAAGGAAGAAGAAGCGGAGAAGTTTTTCGACGCCGAAGCCGCCGGCGTGGAAGCGCTCGCGGGGCTGCCCGAGACCGGGAAGACTGTCGCTTTCTTCTATATCAATGCAGGCGGAACGGCAAATGTCCGGAAAAGCCGGGACTATGTTCCGCAGATGATCCGGATGGCGGGCGGTGAATATGTCTTTCCGGATCTTGACAGCGGAAACGCGCTTTCTACGGTCAGCATGACGATGGAGGCATTTTACGACGGCGCGAAGAACGCGGACCTCCTGATCTACAACAGCACGATCGACGGAGAACTCCGGACTGTAGAGGAACTTCTTCAGAAAAGCCCGCTTCTTTCGGATTTCAAAGCAGTAAAAACCGGGGATGTTTGGTGTACCGGCAGGAACCTGTTTCAGGAGCCGACGGGGCTTGGAAAGCTGATTGGCGACATTCACAGGGTGCTGACGGGAGATGTTCCGGACGACGGAAACTTATCCTATCTGCACAGACTGACAGACTGATTGTTTATACTGAGGCATAATTGATGGAGAAAAAAGGACGGATTCGTCTGATCGGCGGTTTTACCGCGCTTCTGCTGGCGCTTCTCGCGCTGGTTCTGTGGAATATCAATGCGGGATCGGTGCACATTCCGGTAAAGGAAATCCTGAGGATCTTTCTGACCCGCAGCGGAGAGAACGCGGTCATTGTATGGGATCTGCGCCTTCCGCGCATCCTCGCCGCGCTCATCTTAGGCGGGGCGCTGGCCTTATCCGGCTTTCTTCTGCAGACTTTTTTTGCCAATCCGATCGCCGGTCCTTTTATTCTCGGCATTTCTTCCGGCGCAAAGCTGGTCCTTTCCCTGACCCTGATCGGTTTTCTGAGCGCCGGCATCGCTGTCGGATCTTTTCCCCTGATCCTGGCGGCGTTTGCGGGCGCCATGCTGTCCATGGGTCTCGTGCTCCTGATTTCGCTGAAAGCAAAACGGATGTCGCTTCTGATTATCTGCGGTGTCATGATCGGCTATATCTGCTCCGCGGTCACGGACTTTGTTGTGACTTTTGCGGATGACCAGAACATTATCAATCTGCATCACTGGTCGCTGGGAAGCTTTTCGGGCATTACCTGGGAAAACGTCGGCGTGATGACTGCCGTTGTCCTGCCCGCGCTGGTTTTCACATTTCTGTTAGGCAAGCCGATCAGCGCCTATCAGCTCGGGGAAGTCTATGCGCGGAACATGGGCGTAAACATCCGGCTTTTCCGGATCGTGCTGATCCTGCTGTCGAGCGTGCTTTCAGCCTGCGTTACGGCTTTCGCGGGGCCGATTTCCTTTGTCGGCGTCGCGGTTCCGCATCTTGCGCGCAGCATTTTCAAAACGGAAAAGCCGATTGTGCTGGTGCCGGCGTGTTTCCTCGGGGGCGCGGTTTTCTGCCTTCTGTGCGACCTGATCGCGCGGACCGCTTTTTCACCGACAGAACTCTCGATCAGTTCGGTTACTGCGGTGTTCGGCGCACCGGTCGTGATTTTCGTAATGCTGCGGCGGCAGAAAAAACAGATCTGAGATAACGATGCGGGGCAGGGGCGGTTTCTGCATGTCAGACCGGGCGGATTCTTTGAAGCATCTGGAAGGCTGTTTCGCGTCGGTATCCGCGGTTTTCTGGAAACACAGGGAAATGCTCCCGGATTATGTGAGGACAGACAGATGGATTATTATGTTTCAACAGAACATCTGAGCGTCGGCTATAACGGCATACCGCTGATAGAGAATATCGAAATCGCTGTGCGCCGCGGGGAGATCCTGACGCTGATCGGTCCGAACGGCTCCGGGAAATCGACGATTCTCAGGAGCATTATAAAGCAGCTTAAACTGATCGCCGGGACGGTTGTTCTTGAGGGGCGGTCCATGACGGAGATTTCCGGGCGGGAGCTTGCGAAAAAGCTTGCAATCGTGATGACCGAGCGCGTCCGGGCGGAACTGATGAGCTGCTGGGATGTCGTTGCGACCGGGCGTTATCCCTATACCGGGCGGCTCGGGATCCTGTCGGAGGAAGACCGGAAAATTGTAGATGAAGCGATCCGGATGGTTCATGCCGAAGATTACGCGGACAAGCCTTACACCGAGGTCAGCGACGGGCAGCGGCAGCGGCTGCTTCTGGCGCGGGCGGTCTGTCAGGAACCGGATCTCGTGGTTCTCGACGAGCCGACTTCATTTTTGGATATCCGCCACAAGCTGGAGCTTCTGGAGGTATTGAAAAGCATGGCGCGCGAGCGGAACATCGCGGTTGTGATGTCGCTGCATGAACTGGATCTGGCGCAGAAGATTTCCGATCAGGTGGTCTGTATCGCAGAAAACCGGGTGGACCGGGTCGGGACGCCGGAGGAAATCTTCCGGGACGACTATATTCAGAAGCTGTACGGGATCGACCGCGGCAGCTATAACGCGCTCTTCGGGTCGCTTGAGATGGAGGCGGTTTCCGGCAATCCGAAGGTTTTTGTGATCGGCGGCGGCGGTTCGGGAATCCCTGTGTACCGGGCGCTTCAGCGGAACGGAATCCCCTTTGCGGCGGGCATCCTGCAGGAAAACGACCTGGACTTTCCGGCAGCAAAAGCGCTTTCGTCAAAACTCGTGTCTGTGGCCGCATACCGGACGGCCGATGAGCTCATGATCCGGCAGGCGGAGGAACTTCTCAGAGAGTGCGGATCCGTGATCTGCTGTATCGGAGAGTTTGCCGAAGGAAACCGGGCAAACCGGGAACTCCGGGATTACGCGGAAACCCAGGGGATACTTTCGGATCTGGCAAGGGTCCTTCAGAAGAACCGGGTTGTGACGGCGGATTCAAAAACGTCTGCTCTTTTGGACAGACCGGAGGGATATGAGGCGGGTACGAACCGTGCAGAAGGAGGCACACGGTGAGACTTTTATGGATCATGACACTCGGTGCCGTTTTCGCGGGATTCGCCGTGGACTGCTTTCTCGGGGATCCGATCTGGTTTCTCCCGCATCCCGTGATCCTGATCGGGAAGCTGATTTCATTCTCGGAAAAGACGCTTCGGAGGATATTTCCGAAGACCGAAAAGGGCGAACGCGCGGCCGGCGCCGTCATGGCAGTCCTGGTGCCGCTCATAAGCTCATGTATCGCTTTCGGAATCCTTTTTCTGTGCTGGCGGATTCAGCCCTGGGTCTATTTTGCGGCCGCGAGCTTTATGTGCTGGCAGATTTTCGCGGCGCGTTGTCTGCAGAAGGAAGCCATGAAGGTGGTCCGGTGTCTTGAGAAAGACGGCATCGAGGCCGCGAGAAAACAGGTCGGGATGCTGGTCGGACGAGACACCGAAAAGCTTACGGAGGCGGAAGTGCTGCGGGCAGCGGTCGAGACCGTGGCGGAGAACACATCGGACGGTGTGATCGCCCCCTTATTCTTCATGATGCTCGGCGGGCCGGTGGGCGGATTCTTCTATAAGGCAATCAACACCATGGATTCGATGGTGGGCTATAAAAACGAAAAATACCTGAATTTCGGCCGCTTTGCGGCGAAAACGGACGATGCTGTGAACTTTATTCCGGCCCGGCTTTCAGCGCTTGGGATGATCGCGGCTGCTGCGGTTCTCCGTTTTGATGCGAAAAACGCAGCCCGGATCTGGAAACGCGACCGCAGGAAGCACGAAAGCCCGAACTCCGCCCAGACCGAATCTGTCTGTGCCGGCGCGCTTCAGCTTCAGCTCGGCGGTCCGGCAAGCTATTTCGGCGTGATGCACGACAAACCGACGCTCGGAGATCCGGACCGGGAGATCGGGCGGGAAGATGTCAGGAGAAGCTGCCGGCTGATGTACGGGACGACGGTTTTCTGGCTTCTCTGGTTCGGCGCGCTCAGTTTCGGACTGTTTCTTCTGCTGGGAGGGCTTTCCATATGATCATCGGGACGAATTATACACATGGCGGAGACATTTACCGGAACCGGGTGCAGCTGGATTTTTCCGTGAATGTAAACCCTCTCGGAACGCCGGAGCCGGTGAAGGAAGCGGTGATTGCGGCAGCGGAAAACCTCGCGGCTTATCCGGACCCGTACTGTGGAGAACTTCGGGGAAAACTCGCGGATTTCCACAGAACCGATCCTGCATGGATTCTCTGCGGGAACGGCGCGGCGGAACTGATATACCAGTTCGTGTCCGCACTGAAGCCGAAGCATGCACTGCTCCCGGTGCCTTCCTTTTCGGACTACGAAGCGGCGCTTCGGGCAGCGGACTGCGATCCGGTGTTTTACCCCCTGCTGCGGACGGAAGGATTTCTGCTTTCGGAAAAGATTCTTCCGGCAATTACGGAGGAAACGGAGCTTCTTATGCTCGCTAGTCCCAACAATCCGACGGGACGGCTGATTGACAGGGGACTCCTTCTCAAGATTCTTGACCGGTGCCGTGAGACCGGAACCTGGCTTTTTCTGGACGAGTGCTTCGGCGAACTGACGGATAACGGGACCCCGTCACTCATCGGTGAACTAAAGGACGGGGACCGGGTGTTCCTGCTGCGCGCATTCACGAAGACCTATGCAATGGCGGGACTCCGGCTCGGCTGCGCGCTTTGTCCGAACCGGGAGATCCTGGAACGGATCTCTCAAAAATCCCAGCCCTGGAATGTCTCCTCGGTCGCACAGGCGGCTGGGATCGCGGCGCTTTCGTGCAGAGACTTTGCGGAACAGGCACGGAAGGTGATCCGCGAGGAGAAAAACTGGATGGTCCGGGAACTGCGGCGGCTTTCTGTATCCGTTCTGCCGGGCGATGCGAATTACCTGCTTTTGTCCGGTGTTCCGGGACTTTATGAGCGTCTGCTGCAGCGCGGCATCCTCGTCAGGAACTGCGAAAACTACCGCGGACTCGGGAGCGGCGACTGCCGGATCGCGGTACGGACCCGGGAGGACAATGAAGTGCTGATTGAGACAATCGGGGAGGTTCTCCATGCGTGAAACCGGAATTGAAGCCTACTATACCCTGAAGGACGGGAAAAAACTGCGTTTCGGTTATACGACCGGGACCTGTGCAGCAGCCGCGGCGAAGGCGGCGACAGTATTCCTTCTCAGCGGACGCGCGCCGGAAACGGTGCATATCCGGACACCGAAGGGGATCGAACTCGATCTTGAAGTGCTGGAGCCTTCGTTTTCCGACGGGGCAGCTTCCTGCGCGATACGAAAAGACAGCGGCGATGACCCGGATGTGACAAACGGAATCCTCGTATATGCAAAAGTGCGCTCCCGCAGGGATCCGGGCATCCGGATCGACGGCGGGACGGGGGTGGGCCGCGTGACAAAGCCCGGACTCAGGGAGCCTGTCGGGGAAGCGGCAATCAACCCGGTCCCCCGGGAAATGATCCGAAAAGCGGCGGAAGAAGCGCTGGATGAGTGCGGCGAAACAACCGGGCTCGAGATCATCATTTCCGTCCCGGACGGCGTCGAAATCGCAAAGAAAACCTTCAATCCGCGGCTTGGCATCGTGGGCGGCATCTCCATTCTCGGAACGAGCGGCATCGTGGAACCGATGAGCGAGGAGGCGATGGTCGAGAGCATTGAGCTCGAGATCCGGCAGAAACGCGCGCTTGGTGAAACACGGCTGATCATATCGCCCGGAAATTATGGGGCAGATTTCGCGAAGGACGTCTGCAGGCTTGACGAATCCCGGCTCGTCAAATGTTCCAACTACATCGGCCGAACGCTTGATATGGCGGTGTCTGAGGGCTATCCTGAGGTACTTCTCATCGGCCAGATCGGAAAGCTTGTGAAGCTCTCCGGGGGCATCATGAACACCCATTCCCGCGAGGGAGACGGAAGGGCGGAGCTGATGGCGGCATGGGCGGTCCGGGCCGGCGGAGACGCGGAGCTCGCGCGGGAGATTATGGACTGCGTGATGACCGAGGAAATGCTCCGGCTGATGCATGAACGGGGAATCCTGGAACGGGCCATGGAGATCATGGGCGAACGGATCGACTATTATGTCCGTCACCGCGTGAAGGATCAGATCCGGGTCGGCGTTGTGGTGTTCCACGAGAACTACGGAATGCTCTGCGCGACGGGTCCTGCGAAGGAATGGCTGGAAGAGGTAAAAACAGCAGGAACGGTATGAGCGTCACGGGCTTCAGAAGTCCGTTCCTGAAAAGATACGAATGAGGATTTTGAATGAAACAGGGAACTCTGTACGGCGTGGGCGTCGGCCCCGGAGATCCGGAGCTTCTGACGCTGAAGGCGTCGAGACTGATCCGGGACTGCGATATCATAGCGATCCCGCAGAAAAAGGAACGCTGTTTCGCACTCAGGATTGCGGAATCGGCGGTTCCGGAGGCGGCGGAAAAACCGGTGCTTGAGATTGAAATGCCGATGACCAGAGACAAAGCGCTTCGGGAACAGGCCTGGGCACTGGGGGCGGAAAAGGTACGGGAGCAGCTGAATCTGGGGCATACGGTCGTTTTCCTGACGCTCGGGGATCCGTCGGTGTATTCGACCTGGGGTTATCTTCAGAAACTTCTCAGGGAACAGGGATACGAAACCGAAACCGTGTCCGGGGTACCTTCATTCTGCGCTTCGGCGGCGGCGCTTGGAACCCCGCTCTGCGAGGACCGGGAAGAGCTCCATCTTCTGCCTGGGAGCCTCGGAAACGCTGAAGAAGCTCTGCAGTATTCCGGGACGAAAGTCTTCATGAAAGGAAATGTCCCTGCGCTTCTCCAGGCGCTGAAACAGGGCGAATATGAGGTTTTCGGTGCCCAGAACTGCGGGACGGAAAAAGAGGAGCTGTATTATTCCGCCGAAGAAATCCCCGAAGATGCGGGTTACTATACGCTGGTGATCGTAAAGGAGAAAAAAACATGATCCATTTTGTCGGTGCGGGCTGCGGCGCCGCTGATCTTATCACACTGCGCGGGAAAAAGCTGATCGAAGAAGCAGACGTGATCATTTACGCGGGTTCTCTTATGAATCCGGAGCTTTTGTCCTGGAAAAAAGAAGGCTGCGAGGTCCATAACAGCGCGAAAATGACGCTCGAAGAAGTGTTTGCGGTCATGCAGAAGGCGGAAGATCTGGGGAAGACCACAGTCCGTCTGCATACTGGCGACCCGAGCATCTACGGCGCGGTCCGCGAGCAGATGGACCTTCTGGACGAAGCGAAAATCCCCTATGATTCCTGCCCCGGCGTCAGCTCGATGAACGGCGCAGCGGCGGCGCTGAACATGGAGTATACCCTTCCGGGCATTTCTCAGAGCGTTGTCATTACCCGCATGGCCGGCCGTACGCCGGTTCCGGAGAAAGAAAGTCTCCGGTCTTTTGCCGCGCATCAGACAACAATGGTGCTGTTTCTGTCGGCGGGGCTTCTGGATAAGGCCGCGGCGGAGCTTATCTCGGGCGGATATGATCCGGATACCCCGGCTGCGATCGTCTACAAGGCGAGCTGGCCGGACGAGCGGAGCTATATCTGCACGATCGCGACAATGGCGGACTGCGCACGGGAGAATGAGGTCAAAAAGACAGCGCTGATTATCGTGGGGCCGGCGGTCGCGCAGCGCGGGTATAAGCGTTCGGAGCTGTACAATCCCGGGTTTGAAACCGGGTTCCGCCCGGCGACAAAATAAAGCGGCAGAAGATGTCATGGGATGTGGGGCCGCGG
>CACYBV010000089.1 GCA_902772745.1 uncultured Eubacteriales bacterium | reverse complement strand
CTTGTTCGCACCGCAGAACGCGTCAACGACGTAGAGGTCCTTGCCGGAAAGCTGCTTCAGAGCGATTTCCTTGCAGGCTGCCCAGGCTTCCTGGGTCGCGACGTGGTTGTCGTTCGGATATTCGGGGGAATTCCACCAGACGGTATCCTTGCTGTTTTCATCCATGACGATGAACTTGTCTTTGGGGGAACGGCCGGTATAGATGCCGGTCATGACGTTGACGGCGCCGAGCTCGGTGAGCTGACCTTTGTCAAAACCGGTGAGATCCGGATTCATTTCATCCTTGAACAGATCTTCGTAAGAGGGGTTGTAGTAAACCTTTCCTACATTCTCGATACCGTACTTCGCAAAATCAATCGCTGCCATTTTGTGTGTACCTCTTTCTGTATAATTTTTCTTATTGAATCATCCGACTGACATACCTACGGATGAAAACCAACTTTGCACGTATATATTATAAAGCCAAATCCCTGAAAATGCAACAAGGAAAAATACAGGAAATTTCTATATTTTTCTGGACACGGAGAGAAATCCTGTGGCATAATGAACGAAGCGAAAAAAACAGCAGGAGGAAACCATGTTCAGAGAAATGAGAAGATTTGCGCAGAAACTTCCGGATGAGGAGGCGGTCGGGATACTGAAAAACGGAAAGACCGGAATCCTCGGCGTGAACGGGGACGACGGATATCCGTACGCTGTACCCGTAAATTATGCATATGAGGACGGAAAGATCTGTTTTCACTGCGCCATGACCGGTCACAAAGTCGATGCAATCCGCCGAAGCGACAAGGTCTGCTTTACCGTAGTCGCGGCGGACGAGGTGCTCGCAAAGGAACGGACCACCGCTTATAAGAGTGTGATCTGCATCGGCCGTGCACGGGAAATCACGGATCATGACGGGAAGGTGCACGCCCTGCGTCTTGTCGGGTATAAATATTCCGGGAATTATCCGGATCTTGTGGAGGAGGAGATTGCGGAAGCCTGTGACCGTACGTGCTGCATCGAGATCAGGATTGAGCATCTGAGCGGAAAACAGGGAAAGGCGCTCATGAAGGAGTGACCGTAAAAGCCCGGGCTTTTGCTTCCGGCCCCGTGAGTTCTCTGTTTTCTTGCAGGAAACATGAGGCTGTGCTACAATGACAGAAACAGAACTCACCGGGGAGGGACAGAATAAAATGGACGTTGAAAAAGTAAAAGTCGGCATCATTGGCGCAGGAATGATCAGCGGGACTTATCTCGATAATCTCTGCAGACGCTTTGAGATTACGGAGGTCGTCGGAATCAGAGAATCCTGCTCAGATCGAAAGTCTCAGTTCCGGGACCGGGCGCGTGATCTCGCGTTCGAGCTTCACCTCCGGTGCGTTGATTTCCTTCGCCTTCTCCAGGTCCTTTGCATCAAGACCGGATCTCATGGCGTGTTTTTGAAGTTCCGGATCGCGTGAAAGCATGTTCAGCATGCGTCCCGCCATCTCATTCATACAGGCCTTTTCCTCCGCGGTTTTTCCCTGTGATTCCCTGGTGAGATTCCTGATCCCATGCGTCAGGAGATTCGCGAGCGGAAGCTTGTTTCCGTTTTTGTATTCTTTGAGCGCGATGTCCGCGGCTTTTTTTGCATCCGCGACGGCATCGTCGTTCTGCATGAGAATATCGTCGTCATGCAGAAAATCATCTCGTTTCTTCGAAACCAGGGAAGAGGAGTAGCTGATCGCAGCGTAATCCTTTCCGGACAGATTGCAGCCGGATGCGGTGCCATTGATGGCGATCGGAGGATAGGAATTTTCCGCCCCTTGAATCAGTCCGCCGTCGGGAAGTCCGAATTTTTTATCCATTTCCATCAGGGTACCCTGGTGTTCTGCTGCAGCTGCCGTCGCATTGCTGAACGTCAGGTTTTGTTCCTTGAGAGAATCGTCCAGGGATTTTGAGCGGAATTCCCCGACTCGGTCTTTATAGTAGGCGACTGAGACCTTTTCGTTTTTTCCGCGGCTGTTGTTGATTTTATTGACAAGCTTTTGGAACTCTTCCTCCTTCATTTCCGCGCAGAGGACCGTCATCGCATCGTCGAAGCGTTTGCGGCCGTTCTCCTCCGACCTGTTCCCGTTTCTTGATTTCTGGCCCTGATACACGATGTCATAAAAACAGGATTCCGGCGCACAGCCATTCTTTCGGAGAAAGTCTGCCCGGTCCTTTTCGTTCATATTCACGAGGTCCATATACTCGCTGACGGTCATCGAGGGATGGTCCGGAGGATTCAGGAGCTTCTTGAATTCCCGATGCAGCTGAGCATCCAGGATCAACTGGTTGTCTGCCCCGGTGTTGATCGGCTTATGGCTCAGCATGGCTTTCGCAACCTGGTCTGAATTCGCAAGAATCTTACTCGAAATGCTTCCGCTGTGAAATGCCAGATAATCCGCAAGCGCCTCTTTCGTCTCATCGTCATATTCCCCGGGAAGATTATTCCGGATACGCTCCCGTTCCGACGCCATATCGTGGACTGCCTTGGCGTTGATCATCCCAAGGGTCTGGTAGAAGTTTTGGACTTCGGCGAGATCCAGGTCATAAACGCCGTTGTGTTTTACCGGAGCGGGAATAATGGAACTGACGATGCTGTCTGTCTGAAGCCCTTCGTCATGCATGCCATGTCCAACATATGTCCAACAAAATATATGAAAAGTCAGAAAATCGAACATGATTTCCGATGGACACTCCCGTCCCTTAATGCTATAATAAAAAATATGAAAAAGCAGAAAGGGGGATCGTTTTTTGAAAAGCAGGATTCGGATCGTTAAGGATAAACATTTCTATGTAAAGGTGCTGGCAATTATGCTTCCGGTTGCAGCCCAGCAGGCCATCAACATGGGTGTCAATATGATGGACACCATCATGCTCGGCCAGCTCGGCGAAGTGCAGCTTTCGGCATCTTCTCTTGCCAACAGCTTTTATAATATTTTCCACATTTTCTGCATGGGCGTAATCGGCGGATGCTCGGTCGTCGCGGCGCATTACTACGGCGCGGGAGAAAAGCGGAAAGTGATGGAGGTTTTCGCACTGGCTCTCAGGATCATCTCGGGACTCGCTGTTATTTTTGCCCTGGTGACCTGGTTCTGTCCGCGCTTAATCATGCGGCTTTTCACAGATGAGACCGAAGTTATCGAAGCAGGTATCGGATACCTGAAAATTACGGCTTTCATCTACCTGATTCACGGAACAGGCTTCGTAACCGCGCAGCTGATGCGGACGATCGAACAGCCGCGGATCGGCCTCTACGTTTCGCTGATTTCCTTCTTTGTCAATGTTGGGGCGAACTGGGTTTTCATTTTCGGCAAACTCGGCGCGCCGGCTATGGAAATCCGCGGTGCGGCGCTCGGAACGCTGATCGCGCGCGCGACGGAGTTTGCCGCAACCTTTGCGCTGGTGCTGGGACAGAAGAAATTCAGGTTCCGGATCAGGGATTTTCTGATCAACCCGACGAAAGAGATTATTTCCCGCTATGTCAAGGTCGGAATGCCGGCGCTGATTTCGGATGCGCTTCTGGGCTTTGGAAATACGGCGCTCAGCATGATCATCGGCCGCCTGGGGGTAGCTGCGGTTTCGGCAAATTCGATCTGTCAGGTCGTCGACCGGCTGTTCACCGTAATTGTATCCGGTGTGGCGAACGCGTCGAGCATTATCATCGGGCATACGATCGGTTCCGGGAAAAAGCAGGAAGCCCAGATGCAGGGAGAAACATTCTACCTGATGTCGGTCGTATTCGGTATTTTCAGCGGCCTTGTGGTTTTCCTGGTCGGGCCGCTGACGCTGAGGCTGTATAAACTGGAGCCGGAAACGGTCGTCGTCGCGAGGCAGATGATGAATGCTTTTGCAGTGATCGTATTCTTCCAGTGTATCCAGATGGTCATGACAAAAGGTGTGCTCAGGGGCGGCGGCGACACAAAGTTCCTGATGGTGGCGGACATCCTGTTCATGTGGGTCGTGTCGATTCCCTTCGGATATATCGCCGGGATACTTCTCGGGTGGCCTGCATGGGCAGTGCAGGTCTGCCTCAGGGCTGATTATGTGATCAAGTCTGTATGGTGCATCTGGCGGCTCCTTTCCGGCAAATGGATCCATGATGTCGCACGGATGAAGAACAAAAAAGCGTAAATAAACTGACTTCAGAGGAGGAGCGTATGAGTTACGACCAAAAGAAATGGCTTGAGAAAATCGACAAAGTGATCGCGCAGGGGCCTTACGACGCAACCTGGGAGAGCCTTGAAAAGCACGAGACCCCGCAGTGGTTTAGAGACGCGAAGTTCGGCATTTTTATCCACTGGGGCATCTACAGCGTGCCCGCTTTCGCGAACGAATGGTACTCCAGAAACATGTACCTTGAGGGGACGCGCGAGTTTGAGCATCATGTTAAAACCTACGGGCCGCATAAGGATTTCGGCTACAAGGATTTCATTCCGATGTTCAAAGCGGAGAATTTTGACGCGGAAAAGTGGGTTTCTCTGTTCAAAAAGGCCGGCGCGCGCTATGTTGTCCCGGTCGCAGAGCATCACGACGGCTTCCAGATGTACCGTTCGGAACTGTCGCACTGGAATGCGGCGGAGATGGGCCCGAAGAGAGATACTTTAGGCGAACTGACCGCAGAAATGGAGAAGCAGGGCCTCATAAACGGCGCCTCGACGCACCGGATTGAACACTGGTGGTTCATGGGCGGCGGCAGGCATTTCGAGAGCGATATCACGGATTCCGAAAAACGCGGCGACTTCTACTGGCCGGCAATTTACGAGCAGCCGGAGGATTTCAACGACTCCTTCTTCGAGCCGGCGCCTTCGGAGGAATTCCTTTCGGACTGGATGATCAGGACCTGCGAGCTCATTGACAATTATAAGCTTCACGAACTGTATTTTGACTGGTGGATTCACCATGCGGCGGCACGGCCGTACCTTCGGAAAATCGCAGCTTACTTCTATAACCGCGCCGCCGAGTGGGGGCAGGAGGTCCTGATTGCCTACAAGCACGACTCTTTTATGTTCGGGACGGCGCTTGTCGATATCGAGCGCGGGCAGTTCTCGGAAGTTCAGGCTTTCCCCTGGCAGACCGATACCGCGATCGCGAAGAATTCCTGGTGCTATACGGAAGGCAATGACTTCAAGAAACCCTGGAGCATTATCTGCGACCTTGTGGATGTCGTCGCGAAGAACGGTACGATGCTCCTGAACGTCGGCCCGAAGGCGGACGGAACGATTTCCGATGAAGACCGGGAAGTGCTTCTTGCGATCGGCGAATGGCTCGATAAAAACGGTGAAGCGATCTACGGCTCCCGTCCCTGGCGTTATGCCCAGGAAGGTCCGACGAAGCAGGAACAGGGCCAGTTTACCGATGCAAAGGATAAGGTTTATACCGCGGAGGACTTCCGCTTCACAACAAATCACGGAAAGCTCTACGCGGCCTGCATGCGCTGCCCGGAGGACGGAAAGATCCTGATCCGGACGCTCGCAAAGGACCCGAAGGCGCAGCGCACCGGATTTTTCGGAATCATTGACGATGTGGATGTTTTAGGCTTTTCTGAGAAGCCGCAGTGGAAGGAAACTGAGGAAGGCCTGGAGATCCGGACAGAGAATGTCCGGAGCGACTGCCTGGTGGTGTTCAGGATTACGCTGAGGTAATTACCTGTCTTCCCGATCGGAGCAGAGGAATGCCGTCCCCTGGCCGATCCCCGTACGGGATGTCCGGCTCCGGCCTGCGGCTTCCGCCCGGCAGGACATACTCTGAAAACAGATTGTTAGGAGACAAAGAAACACATGATCAAAACCGTGGAAATCGTCAGCCTCTCCAGCGGAATCATCGGGGAGCTTTCCGTCGCGCATGAAGTGAAGCTGGGCATCGAGCGTCTTCAGAAGATGGGCCTTCAGGTGAGATTTTCCGCGCATGCACTTCGGGGACTCGAGTATATCAGGGAGCATCCGGAAAAGAGGGCAGATGATCTTCTTCAGGCCTATTCCGATCCGGAAGTGGATCTGATCCTGTGCGCGATCGGCGGGGACGATACTTACCGGCTGCTGCCGTTCCTGTTTGAAAACGACCGCCTGAAGCAGGTTGTGAATGATAAGCCTTTTCTGGGCTTTTCCGATACCACGATGAATCACCTGATGCTTCATAAGCTGGGTGTCAAAACATTTTACGGTCAGTCTTTCCTCGCGGACCTGTG
>CACYBV010000088.1 GCA_902772745.1 uncultured Eubacteriales bacterium | reverse complement strand
GCCGGCTGCGAAGAACATGGAACACGAAATCCGGAATATTCACAGCCGCGGCAGCGGGGCAGGGGATTGAACTCCTGCCCGACTGACGGAAAGGAGATATTTATGGCAAGAGCATATCTGACGGAAGTCCGTGTCACGGATTTCGGTCCCTATACGACGAAAATAATCCTGCCGCTGGACGGCAGAGTTGAAGACGGAGCGATAGACAGGGATACCTTCTCGGTTTATGTGCGCCGTCTGGATAAATACGGAAAGCAGCTGATGGTGCAGAAATTCCGTTCCTTCGATCCGAATGTTCCAAAGGATATGATTGAAAGCAGGGGATTTCTTGAGGTTACGGACGTCTATCCATCGGATCTTGAAGGAAACCGGCTGTCCGTGTCGGACATTGTGACACTTGAAATCAAACACGGCCCTACGGTATGGCTTGCTTCGGAACTCGGGCAGGACGGCCCCTTCAATACCTTCATCCATACCGTGCATACAATCACCCAGGTGAAGCCCTTCAGGGATGAAAAGGATATCGTGACCGGACTCGTCTACGATACCAAAATCGGGAAAAACATGCCCGATCTCTATGGCTGGGTCAACAGCTGCTCGACTTTTGTCGGCTGTCCCCTCCGTTACGGGTATTTCGTGCCGCAGGGGCCGGGAGAAAAGAAACCGCTTCTGATCTGGCTGCACGGAGCGGGAGAGGGCGGCAAGGATGTGACGGCTGCCTATGCCGGCAACAAAGTCACCGCGCTTTCCACCCCGGAAGTACAGGAGTTTTTCGGCGAGGGCGGAGCTTATATCCTCGCGCCGCAGACCGAGACATTCTGGATGGACTCCGGCTCCGGCGGTATCGAGGCGAACGGAAAGACGATCTACGGGCCGGCTCTGAAAGCCTGCATCGACGAGTTTATCGAAAACAACCCTTCTGTTGATACGGAGAGAATTTTTATCGGCGGGGATTCCAACGGCGGCTTCATGACAGTCCGCATGATCCTCGATTATCCGGACTTTTTCGCCGGTGCCTTCCCGGTCTGCGAAGCGCTTCCGGACAGGTGCATCAGCGATGAAGAACTCGGGAAAATCAAAAACCTTCCGATCTGGTTTGTTGCAGCGAAGACCGACACGCTGGTACCGCCCGCAGAATATGCAGAGCCGACTTACAAGCGGCTTGTCGCGCTGGGAAATCCGGATGTGCATTTCAGTTACTGGGACAAAATCGAAGACCTGCACGGCCTTGCGGAGCCCGTCGACGGAAAGCCCTATGAATATTTCGGACATTTATCCTGGATACCGCTGTTCAACAACGACTGCGATTTCGACTATGACGGCTCGAAGGTCGTATATAAAGGAGCGGAAGTGTCGCTTCTTCAGTGGCTGGGAATGCACTGAAAAGGCGGTCTGAAAGCACCTGACCTCTGAAAATCTTCTGACACAAATGCCGCGGACGCCGGGTTCATCATCCGGCGTCCGTTATTTTTTGCTTTTCAAATCTGTTGTTTTATCTGTGAGGAAACTGCGCTATCAATTTCTGCAGACACCCGTCTGCATCCGGCTTTCAATTCCCAAAGTTGTATTTCAGCTTTTCAAACATATCGGTCACAATGAAGCGGCTGTCGATATCGTCATAGACACGGATTGTACCGTGATCCGAGCCGTCGAACTCATATTTCCCGTTCGGAAGTACGCGGCTCGGGGCCTTTTCATCGTGGAAACGTCCGACAGTCGGATTCATCATAATTCCCACTGTAGGAGAATCGCCGAGAGACCAGAGCTCGCCTCCGATCGTGATTTCGGGCATATCATCCGAAGGCGGCAGAAGGTCTTTCATCTGAGCGATCATTCCCTGGATTTTCGCAGCGAATTCAAGCGCATGAGTCACCAGATATTTTCCGATTTCACCGCAGGGATAGACTTTGTTCAGCATTTCATAATAGCTGACCTTCATGGTGGTATAAACAGAGCTTGGCACCTGCCAGAGCTTTGCGCCGGAAGTCATCAGTATATCGGCTGCCACGGGATCGTTCATCAGGTTGAATTCAAATCCGCCTGCGGGATAAGGCGCACCGAGGATGCTGATCACCGTCATGCGGTCTTTGATTACCGGGGCTTTAAGAAGCGCGGCGGCTACGTTGGTGACAGCGCCGAGCGTCGCAACAAAGAGCGGACGGGGGTCGTCGGACATGGCTTCGTCAATAATCCGCTGCGATCCTTCCGAGAAAGCCGGATCATCGCGCCCGCTGAGTGCCCGGTCAATTCCGTGCAGGATATCCACCGTTCCGTCCAGACCCATCAGGTGGACAAGATTGACGATCTCATCATAACTTTCCTGTTCTGTCCCTGACCGGGGGTGAACCGTACCAAACTGCGCGGCAATAATTCCCTTAATATCAAACTTCGGTGTCATCAGCGCATGCGTGACGCAGAACTGGTCGTCGCATTCATTGTAGCAGTCCGTATCAATAATAACACGGATGGATTTGTCCGTTGGAAAAGAAAAAGGTCTTTCTCTTAACATATGATACCTCCTCAATGGCATTTATAAAATGAAAATGAGTACAGGCAGCATTGGAATCGGCAAGGATATGATAACAGGATTGGATGCAGGATGTCAAGATTAAGCGGCAAATTAAGTTCTTCATTCAGCAAGCAATACTTAATATTTGATTGTAATTAAGCTGAAAAGGGTGTTATCATACAAACAGCAAAGGAAATGCATAAATCAGACGATCTCCTGAAGCGATCGTACAGGGATTGATTCTGTGCATTCAGTAACAGAAGCAGCAAATGGATAGGCAAAGCCAAAACATTTAAGGAGGGAGAAAATGAAAAAGTTTTTCGCAATTCTGCTGGCTGCAGT
>CACYBV010000087.1 GCA_902772745.1 uncultured Eubacteriales bacterium | reverse complement strand
CTTCAGTGTGTTTCTCGCTCTGAAGAGAAGGGACTTGACATTGTTCTCCGTAAATCCGAGATTTTCGGCGATCTCCTTTACCGAACTGAAATAGAAATAGCGCTGTACAAAGACGATCCGCATGTCTTTTTTGACCGATCCGAGGAAGCGGTTGATCTCCTCTTTCAGGAGCTTTCCCTCGACTTCGTCTTCGACCGTCGTTCCCGAGGCGATGAACTCATCGAGTTCCTCGAGGGCGGCATCCGTATCTCCGGAGCCGCGTTTCTGCGCGTTTTTTTCTTTCAGGCGGTTCAGAGAGAGATTCCGCGTGATCCTTCCGACAAAAGCCTTCAGGGAATCCGGTCTTGTCGGGGGAATCGCATTCCAGGTATGGAGCCAGGTGTCATTCACACATTCCTCGGCGTCCTCTTCCACCCGGAGAACATTGTAAGAGACCGTATGACAGTATGCGCCGTATTTGACAGAGGTCTCAATCACGGCGGTTTCGTTTCTCTCGAAATAAAGTTCAATAATCTTCAGATCTTCCAAGATACGGTCACTCCATTTCCCTCTTCACAAAATAAGACAACTTCACGAAAGGAAGGGTTGCAGAAAAATTATCTTTTTATCAGGACAACCGCCACATCGTCGACATTGGTGCCCGTGGGGCCGGTCACGATCAGGCTTTTTACAGCCTGAAGCGCATGATAGGAATCGTTGTTTTCCAAAGTGTCGTAAATCTTAATGCCCTGTTCCTTAAGCTTTCCGGCTGTTTCTCCGTCCGCAAATCCGCCGGCCGCATCCGTCGGGCCGTCGGTTCCGTCCGATCCGAAGCTCAGTATCACGGTATCCTTCAGGCCGGAGATGCCTTCCGCCGCGGAAAGCACAAGTTCCTGGTTCCTGCCGCCTTTTCCGGAGCCTTTGATCTTTACGACGGTCTCGCCGCCCGCTATAAACGCGAGGCTTCGTTTGCTGCCCTGATAATAGCGGGCGATCGAAGCAAGAAAGGCACCGGCGTCGCGGGCTTCGCAGTTTAAGGAGTCGGTCAGTATGACTGTCCGGTATCCGAGTTCCTCACAGGCATCCTTTGCTGCCGCACAGAGTTTCGACACATCGCCGATAATGCGGTGGTCGGCATTGCTTAAGGACTTCGGCGTCTCGAGCATCAGCGTTTCAATGATGTCGGCACTCAGGTTGATATGGTATTTTTCAAGAACGGAAAAAGCATCCTCGCCCGTGGAACTGTCAGGGAAGCAGGGGCCGGAGCCGATTGTCGAAAGGTCGTTTCCGATCACATCCGAAAGCACGATGACATGGACCTTCGCCGGGAAGCAGGCGAGTGCGAATCTTCCGCCCTTCACCTGGGAAAGATGTTTCCTTACAAGATTGATCTCATGGATATCGGCGCCGGAGTTCAGAAGTTTTTCGGTAATTACCTGAAGCTCGTTTTCCGGAATGATCGGCACTTCAAACAGGCTCGACGCGCCGCCGGAAAGAAGGAACAGCACCTCGTCCTGGTCGGTCAGTCCATAGACAAGGTCGATGGCTTTCTGCGTCGCTTCATAGGAATTCTGGTCCGGCGAAGGATGTCCGGCCTCAAAAATCCGCGAACGCTGCAGCGGTGTTTTCGCATGACCGTATTTCGTGATGACGACGCCGTCGCGGATTCTGTCCCCAAGTATCGATTCCGCCGTCTTCGCCATCGACCACGCGGCCTTACCCGCGGCCACAAGGTACAGCCGGTCGCTCTTGATCTCCATCTCCGAAAGCGCTTCTTTTACGGCTTTCTGCGGCATCACGGCCTGCACGGATTTTCTGACAATCGAAATAACATCTTCTCTCTGGCTCATTTTCCGTCCTTTCTTCGTCTGCGAATCGTCTTTATTATACGACAGTTTCAGAAAACTCCAGCGATGCTTCAGTTCTGCATCAGTTTCTTCATTTCCCGGGCATTCGCGATCCCGAGTTCCGTCGTTTCCTCCGCGCCGAGGAGTCTTGCAATCTCCCGTACGCTCTCCTGTTCCGTAAGTTCCTGCACCTTCGTGACCGCCGAACCGTCGTCCGCGGTTTTCTCGATCAGGAAATGGTGATCCGCGGCCGCAACGATCTGCGGAAGGTGGCTGATGCAGATCACCTGGTGCCGGGCGGCAATCCGGTGCATGCGGCGCGCGACAGCCGCAGCGGTTTTTCCGCTGATTCCGGCGTCGATTTCATCAAATATCAGCGTGTGAATCCCGTCGGTATCCGCCGAAATTGTCCTGAGGGCCAGCATGATCCTGGAAAGTTCGCCCCCGGATGCGACACGCGCAAGCGGTTTCACCGGTTCTCCGGGATTCGTCGAGATCAGGAAACGCACTTCATCCGCACCGTTTCCTGAGAAGCGGTTCGTCTCCTGTACTTCACATTCAAAACGCACCTGCAGAAAGTTCAGGTCAAGAAGCGCTTCCGTCATTTCCTCTTCGAGGCGCTCTGCAGCCAGTCTCCGTTTTTCACGAAGTTCTTTTGCGGCTGCGACGAGTTCTTTTCTGCGGACGGAAAGGTCCGAAAGCATCCGTTCCCTGTTCTCCGAAAAATCCTTCAGCGCGTCATATTCCCGCTGAAGCCGGTCATAGGAATTCAGGATTTCTTCCTCTGAACCGCCGTATTTGCGTTTCATCTGCGACAGAAATGCAAGCCGTTCCGAAACCGCCTCCATCCGCTCCGCATCCGTATTCGTCTCCTTCAGGCGTTCCCCGGCGTCCGCACCTGCATCCTGGACCAGGGATTCGATGTCCCGAAGTTCGGAGAGGAGCACGGAAAGCCCGGGATCCAGGGATACAAGACCGGCGATCTCCCGGATCGATTCCGAAAGCGCGTCCGGAAGTTCGCCGGTAAGTGCCGAATGCGCCCGGCCAAGCGCTTCTTCGATCGTACGGGCTGAGGAAAGTTTCCGAAGCTCGGCGCTGAGCGCATCCTCCTCGCCGATTCGAATCTTCGCAGCTTCGATTTCCGAAAGCTGGAATTCCAGGAAGTCCAGCCTTTTTCTCTGCTCTTCTTCGTCTTCGCCGCCGAGATTCCTGATTTCCTCCCGCAGCTTCCGGTAAGCGCCGTAACACTCCCTGTATGCACAGAGCGCCGGAAGGATCTCTTTTTCCGCATAGGCATCGAGATACTTCAGGTGGTTTTCTTCCGCGAGGAGCGACTGGTGTTCGTGCTGTCCGTAAATATCCAGAAGAAGCGCGGCGGCTTTTTTCACAAAAGACGCAGGCACAACTTCCGAATTCAGCCGGAGCACCGACCTTTTTTCGGAAATCCGCCGCGAAAGGATTATTTTTCCATCTTCCGGTTCGATCGAAAGCTCAGAAAGGCTTTCAATCGTCCGGGGATCCGTCACAGAAAACACCAGCTCCACAAAGCCTTCGCTCTCTCCGGTCCTCACAAGATCCGCGCTGCCGCGTTCGCCGAGTGCGAGCTGCAGGGAACCGAGCAGAATCGATTTTCCTGCGCCGGTCTCACCGGACAGGATATTCAGATGATCCGAAAGCGTCAGCTCCGCTTCCCGGATCAGCGCGATGTTTTTTACATGAACATATTCCAGCATGCCTACTCCAGTTTGTTTCGAAGGACCTCGAGGAAGCTGTCCTTATGAAGCTTCAGCAGGCGGACCTTCTTTTCATCTTTTCTGACCTGGATCTCGTCGCCGCATGCGAGTCCTGAATATACGGTGCCGTCAAAACTCAAGAGCGCTTCTCCTCTTCGGATGCCGGTAATCCTAAGGAGCACTTCCGCATGATCCGGAAGCACGATGCTTCTCTGGAGCATCGTATGAGGGTTCAAAGGGGTCGCAAGGATCATGCTCGCGCTCGGCATCACGATCGGGCCTCCGGCGGAAAGATTGTAAGCCGTCGATCCCGTGGGCGTGGAAAGTATCATTCCGTCGCCGAGATATTTCTTGATGAGCTCCCCGTTGACACAGAACTCAAATTCTACGGTCGAAATGCCGGCGGTCCTGAGCACGATGTCATTCAGGCCGGAATTCCCGTAAATGCACTTCCCGTCCCGAAGGAGCGTTCCGCGGAGCATCATCCGCTCTCCGATCATGAATTCTTCCAAAAAAAGCCGGTCCACGGCCTGAAAGGCCTGCGAACTGTCGGTTTCCGCGAGATAACCGACCGTACCCATATTGACGCCCATGACGGGAAGTGCAAGCTCGTCCGTATCGCGTGCGGCCTGGATGATGGTCCCGTCGCCGCCGAGCACAATCACCGCCTCCGTGTCCGCCGGGATTTCGTCCGTGCGCACAAACCGTTCGCCGTCAAAATCACGGTTTCCGGCTACAAAGGCCGTACCGCCCTTTTCACGGATATACGCCGACAGTTTCCGGGAGAAATCGACGGTTTCGGGCTTTTCAACATTCGGAATGATAAAAAAATGCTTCATTGATCTTTCACAGAAGTTCATGGGAGCGGAGCACAAGGCCTGAAACATCGATATCAGGCAGAGCGTCATCCTCCCGGTTTATAAGATACAGCAGATATTCAATATTCCCTTCAGGGCCCTTGATCGGAGAAAACTCCAGCCCGAGTACCGAGAAGCCGCATCCCTTTGCAAAATCAATTACTTTTCTGCAGACTTCGATGTGGGTTTCCTTCTCCCGGACAACGCCCTTCTTTCCGACTTTTTCACGTCCCGCCTCAAACTGGGGTTTGATCAGCGCGACAAGCTCTCCGCCTTCCCTGAGCCGGGATTTCACCGGCGGAAGCACCATGGTAAGCGAAATGAAGCTGACGTCGATTGACGCGAAATCCGCAGGTTCGGGGATTTCCTTTTCCGTAAGGTACCGGACATTGGTCTTCTCCAGATTGATTACCCTGGGGTCGTTTCGAAGCTTCCATGCGAGCTGTCCGTGTCCGACGTCGACCGCATAAACTTTTTCGGCGCCTTTCTGCAGCATGCAGTCCGTAAATCCGCCGGTCGAAGCGCCGATGTCCATGCAGGTTTTTCCCGAAAGATCGATCGGAAAACTCTGAAGCGCTTTTTCGAGTTTGAGTCCGCCGCGGGAAACATAAGGCAGTGAGTTCCCGCGGACTTCAATCGGCGCATAGATATCAAAACTCTGGCCGGGTTTGTCTTCTTTCTGTCCGCTGACATAGACAATGCCTTCCATGATCAGCCTTTTTGCCTTTTCCCG
>CACYBV010000086.1 GCA_902772745.1 uncultured Eubacteriales bacterium | reverse complement strand
GTCCATTCTGCATTTTCTCCCTCTGCCGCATGAAGCAGATTCTCCGCGGTGTCGCCCAGTTCGCCAAGGGCCTTGAACCAGAGTTTTGCGTGTTCCTTTTCATTGTCAGCCGTCTGGAGGAACAACGCAGCGATCTGCTCGTAGCCTGCTTTTTTGGCAACGGAAGCAAAGTATGTATACTTATTCCGCGCCTGGGATTCCCCTGCAAATGCCTCCCAGAGGTTCTTTTCTGTTTTGGTTCCGGAATATGGATTTTTCTTTACTTCTTCAACCTTTTTGAATTTTTCGGCCGGCTGTCTGCATATCGGGCACTGCTCCGGCGGCTGCTCTCCCTCATGAACATATCCACATACTGTGCACACCCATTTAGCCATTGCTGTTTTTCCCTTCTTTTCTTCCTTTTTCTCATTATTCGGAATGGCTTCCAAGATCTTTTCAGCTGCATCTGCCGGAAAATCCGGAGAAGGAGGATTCGCGATCAGTTTCTCCAGCAGTTCATGTGTATTATTGCTTTGAGGAAGCATAAAGCCTGCCTCGCGCATGATATCCTCCGCCACAAGACGTTCGGATCTTGCCGCTGCCTGCATAAGGCGGTAAAGACCATCCTTGTCCGTTCCTTCCGCGATCTGCAGTGCAGCTTTTTCCTCTTCCGCCTTATTTTGTGCCAGGCTGTTCAGAATCCTTTTTACGGAATCAGCTTTGGGCTGCTGAGGAGGAAATTCATTCGGGATCATACTGATGGCACCGCTTGGGCACGCCTCGGCGCATACACCGCAGCCAATGCACTTGTTAACGTCAATGATACTGTTCTCGGTATCCGTCGCCCCGGTAGGACACACATAAAGACAAAGGCAATCCTTTGTACACAGTCTCAGGTTTCTTACTGCAGTTTTCTTCATTGTCATGCCCTCCCTTCGATCTTCTCAAACTTCCATGCAGGGACCTTGCAGATCGGGCAAGCCTCGGGCGCTTCATCGCCAATGTACACAAAACCGCAGGTCGAACATACCCAGATATTTGTGCCGGCGAGCATAGCCTCACCCTCTTTCAGATAACGACTGACCAGTGAAGAAAGCATTCTTGTGACCTTTTCTCCCCAGACGCAGATCCTGGCAGCGCCTCTGTCAGAAGCTGCATCCGCTGCCGCCCGTACACTTCCGTACCGTTCAATATCGTTCTGTAATGCGGCGGCAAGCTTTCCGACAGAAGCGTCATCCACCGCCGGAGCCGCGGCCGAAAAATAGTCCGCCAACGCCATAAAGAGCCCTGCCTCTTCCGGTTTGTACTGTTTTTCGCAGCCTCTGGCCAGATTTGAACAGAGTGCCGCCAACTGGCCGGCGGTAAGCTCCTTCACATCTTCTTCGGGAACCTGTACAGGTGCTTTCGGGATTTCTTTCAGTACAGCTTCCGGCTTGAAATCAGACTTGGCCGCCCCGCAGAGCGGACACTTCCAGTTGCCGGGAAGCTCTTCAAAAGGTACTTTTTCTTTGGCGTCATCATACACATATCCGCAGATCTGACATATGTATTTCATAAGAATTCTCCTCCGGGTTTTACTTCAATAACCATGCAGCCTTCCTTTTTCTTTTGAGGGCCGCATACAGCAGGTACATTTCTGATACTGTTGTCTCAGCTTCAGAAGAGGCATCCATCATCTCTTTCGCCTCTCGCTTTGGGCAAATCCCAAGTTATGATCAAAATAATAGTATCATCCATGCCTGCCCAGTTCAATAGCTGCCTACTTTTTCATCAATAAAAAACCCAGGGCGAATAGACCCTGAGTTTTCGGCCGGTTTCTTTATTTACCAGATGAACGGGATCAGTCTGTACCTCACTTTCTTCTTGTATGCCTCGTACCCGTGCAGTTCTTTTGTAAGGACCTGCTCTTCATTCCGTATCCGTTTTACAATGATCGGGACATAACAGAGCATGATCACAAACGAAATAACAGACCCCAGTACCAGCGGCATCGCAAGGAAAAGAAAGACCGTCACCATGTACATCGGATGCCGGATGATCCCGTAAAGGCCGGTGTCGATAACTTTCTGGTTCTCCTGTACTTCGATCGTTCTGGAAAGATACGTATTCTCCCGAAGCACTTCTGCGTAAAGGGCATAGGCTGCCAGAAAAACAACCGCAAAGATGATACTGACCTGAAAAGGAAGCATCAGCCATCCGAACCGGAAGCTTAATCCCGCAAAAATAAATGCGGCAAGAAACATGATCCCGCTGTAAATGATCACTTCTTTCTGCTCTGTTTCCTTCTCCTTTACGTTCAGCCGCTTATTTAAGAGTTCCGGATTCTTCTTCATCATAATGAGTCCCGCGATAAACATCGGGACAAACAAAATTCCTGCCAGCAGCCATGCCTGCGGATACCGGAAAGTCCCGGCGGGGAGAAAAAGAAGCAGGCCGACGGTCACGAGTCCTGCGAGAAATCGGGTGATTGCCTTTATAAAAAGTTCCTTTATCATTGCGGATCCTCCTTCAATGTCCCGATAAACTCACGGATGATGCGGTTGACCTCCTCCGGTCTGTCTGTGTTGGAGTTATGCCCGGCACCTTTGATCCAGAAGATCGGGAGGCCTTCTTTCTCAGCCCATCT
>CACYBV010000085.1 GCA_902772745.1 uncultured Eubacteriales bacterium | reverse complement strand
CGTAGACCATGATCTTCTGTTCCTGCTCGTTGTCAAGGCCGTAAGCCAGAGCAGCCGCTGTCGGCTCGTTGATGATTCGCTTGACATCAAGGCCGGCAATCTTTCCCGCGTCCTTGGTCGCCTGGCGCTGTGCGTCGTTGAAGTATGCGGGGACTGTGATGACAGCCTCTGTGACCTTCTCGCCGAGGTACGCTTCAGCATCTGCTTTCAGCTTCTGAAGGATCATCGCGGAAATTTCCTGCGGGGTATAGGCTTTGCCGTCGATGTAGGTCCGGTAATCCGTACCCATATGACGCTTGATTGAACTGATGGTGCGGTCTGCATTGGTGACTGCCTGACGCTTCGCGGCTTCGCCGACGAGACGCTCGCCGTTCTTGGTAAATGCAACGACGGACGGGGTTGTCCGGCTGCCTTCGAGGTTGGTGATAACGACCGGCTGGCCGCCTTCCATAACGGATACACAGGAATTAGTGGTTCCGAGGTCAATACCGATAATCTTGCTCATGATGAATTCTCCTTTCGATTTCAAATCTTCTGTATGAATCGTGCCTCACAAAAAAGCACACATTTTTCTTTACTGTACGACGCTGACGGTCGCCGGGCGGACGACCCTGCCCTTGTACATATATCCTTTGATCAGCTCCGCGGCGACGGTTCCGGACTCCAGGTCTTCATTTTCCACCTGCAGCACCGCATTGTGGAAGTTCGGATCGAATTCCTTGCCTTCTGCATTCATCGGTTCCACGCCGATTTCGTCGAGCGCTTTAACCAGCTGCTTATAGATAAGGTCCATGCCTGCGACAACCGGACTGTCGGGATCACTGTCCTTAACCGATGCCAGTCCCCGGTCAAAGGAATCCACCATCGGCAGAAGCTTTGCGACGGTTCCGGATACGCCGAGATCATACTGCTGGAGCTTTTCTTTTTCTGTCCGTTTCCGGTAGTTGTCGAATTCCGCCATCAGGCGCTGCAGACGGTCCGTAAGCTCCGCGATCTTCTCGTCTTTCGGGTCTTTTTTCTCTTCCGAAGTCTCCTCGTTCGGATTCTCTACAGAAGCTTCCGTTTCTGTTTCGGCTGCTGCCGTTTCGGAGCCTTTTTCCTCCTCCGGATTCTCTGCGGGGTTTTCTTCAGCTGCGAGTTTTTCTTCAGCCTTTTCTTCCGGTTCAATCATAATTTTTCTGCGATTTTTCTTAGACACAGAAACTACGCCTCCTCTTTTCCTTTATGATAAATGTCGTCCAGCTGCTCCATCAGGGTTTTCAGCGTCCCGACTACATGTTCGTAATCCATCCGTTTCGGGCCGACAATACCGATTGTCCCCCGGATGCCTTTCTCCAGCTCGTAGTTCGCGGTCACGATCGAACAGTCCTGCATGGACCGGATCGGCGTTTCCTTGCCGATATAAACATTGATCGATCCGTCCGATTTGTCCGGAAGGCTCATCAGGTCCAGAAGCTGTTCCTTGTCCTCGAAAGTGGTCAGGATGTCGCTCGCCTTTGAACCTTCGGAAAGTTCAGGGTATTTGAAAATATTCGTCGCGCCGCTGGTGTAGACATCGGGCTGTTCTTCGGTTGATTCGGAAATCGCATCTCCGACAGCTTCTAGAACCGAACCCACGACGCCGCTGTAATCTCCCGCCTGCTCCTTCAGCTGCCGGATCAGCATCAGCGTGATGCTGTCGAGCGTTTTTCCCTGAAGCGCCGAGTTCAGAAGCACATTCAGCTTCAGGATTTCATTGTCGGAAACCGGACTTTCGATTTCGATCACGCGGTTTCGTACCGCATTTCCCTTCATGACGATGACGGCGACAAGGTGCCTTGCATCCAGTCTTGAAAGCTGGATCAGACGAAGTTCGTTTTCCGTATATCTCGGGCCGGAAATCATCGTCGCATAATTGGTGTTTCTGGCGAGGAATTTCGCCATGCTCTGCAGCATGCTTTCAACACGGTCCATCCGTGCTCCGAGCATGTCACGGACGTCCATGACCGCACGGTTTTTCTCCTCCATCAGTTCATCGACATAAAGCCGGTAGCCGGCGTCTGTCGGAATCCGTCCGGCAGATGTATGCGGCTGGATGATCAGTCCGAGTTCCTCAAGATCCGCCATTTCATTCCGGATTGTCGCCGAGCTGACATTCAGTTCCGCGTCTTTTGAGATTGTCCGCGAACCCACCGGCTCCCCGGTATCCAGATAAGTCCGGACAATCGCGCGCAGGATTTTCCTTTTCCGTTCGTCCAGTTCCACAGGTTCACTCCCTTCTCATCTTCCTCTGTTTTGAGTTAGCACTCGACATTCCTGTCTGCTAACATCTGCGCATATCATACCGCTTGCACTCTCACTTGTCAAGTGCTAATTTGTGAAATAATGGTGTCTTTTCTACAAGCAGATCCCCCGCATCATCCGATTCTCATCCGAAGAGATCTCAATCGTCTCCTGGGGATTAAGAATCCGATGACGCGGGGGACCTGCGTCCGTTAAAGGAATCCGCCTGATTCCCGGGCCAACTCGTCCTGAAAGGTAAAAACTCAGAAAAGTCCGCTGATCACGCCGTTCTCATCTACGTCGATTTTTTCGGCGGAGGGAACTTTCGGAAGGCCGGGCATGGTCATGATATCACCGGTGAGGACGACTACGAAGCCGGCGCCGGCGGATACTTTGACGGATTTCACGGTGATTTTGAAGCCTTCCGGCGCTCCGAGCTTTTTCGGGTCGTCGGTAAAGCTGTACTGGGTCTTGGCCATGCAGACCGGAAGGCTGCCGAAGCCGAGCTCGGTGAGTTTTCTGATCTGGCGTTTCGCTTCCGGCAGAACGGTGATCCCGGCGCCGCCGTAGATTTTCGTTGCTACGGCCTTGATCTTCTCTTCGATCGGAAGGTCCAGTTCATAGGAATAAACAAAGTCATTGCTGTTTTGTTCCTCGCAGAGGCGGACCACTTCGCGCGCCAGGGCTTCTCCGCCTTTCCCGCCTTCCGAGAAAACCGTCGAAAGCTCCGTATTTACACCAAGTTCGCGGCATTTTTGGATAATGAAGTCGATTTCGGCGTCCGTATCTGTCGGAAAACGGTTGACTGCGACAACACAGGGAAGCCGGAAAACATTTTTGATGTTGCTTACATGCCTGAGAAGATTCGGAATGCCGCGTTCCAAAGCGCCAAGGTCCTCTGTTGTGAGCTCTGTTTTCTTGAGCCCGCCGTGCATCTTCAGTGCGCGGACCGTCGCAACGATCACCACGGCGTCCGGTTTCATGCCGGACATGCGGCACTTGATGTCCAGGAACTTTTCAGCGCCCAGATCTGCGCCGAATCCTGCTTCCGTAACCGTATATTCACCGAGCGCACGGGCGATGCGGGTTGCCATCAGGGAGTTGCAGCCATGTGCGATGTTCGCGAAAGGACCGCCGTGGACAAAAGCCGGCGTGCCCTCCAGGGTCTGTACAAGATTCGGCTTCAGCGCGTCCTTAAGGAGCGCCGCCATCGCACCGACCGCGTGAAGGTCCGATGCGGTCACCGGCCGATCATCATAAGTATAGCCGACGATAATACGGCCGAGACGCTCTTTCAGGTCGGTAATCGAATCCGCGAGGCAGAATACCGCCATGATTTCGGAAGCGACCGTAATATCAAAGCCATCCTCTCTCGGGACGCCGTTCGCCTTTCCCGAGAGACCGTCCACAATGAAGCGAAGCTGGCGGTCATTCATGTCCACGCAGCGCTTCCAGGTAATTTTACGGACGTCGATTCCCAGCTCGTTTCCCTGGTGAATATGGTTGTCAAGCATCGCAGCAAGCAGATTGTTCGCTGCGCCGATCGCATGAAAATCACCGGTGAAATGCAGGTTGATATCCTCCATCGGGACAACCTGCGCATAGCCGCCGCCTGCAGCGCCTCCTTTGACGCCGAAAACCGGGCCGAGAGAGGGTTCTCTGAGCGCAGCAGTGGTCTTCTTTCCGATACGGGAAAGTGCGTCCGCAAGTCCGACTGTCGTCGTCGTTTTTCCTTCTCCGGCCGGTGTCGGCGTGATCGCGGTCACCAGGATCAGCTTATTGTCGCGTGCGGGAAGCTCTTTCAGAATCTTCGGATCGACTTTCGCCTTATCCCTTCCGTAGGGTATCAGGTATTCTTCCGGAATGCCCGCTTTTTTCGCAATCTCCGTGATCGGAGCGGTTTTCGCCGCCTGAGCGATTTCGATATCAGATAAAACAGCCATAGTCGTTTTGGTTCCTCTTATCCTTTTAATCAGTTCCCGCGGAAATACTTAGCAGCCGCTTCAAACAGCCGGATATCATAGTTCCCCGGTACATTTTTATACAGTCCCGCGCCGATGCGCTCGCTGTGCCCCATTTTTCCGAACACGCGGCCGTCCGGCGAAGTGATGCCTTCGACCGCATATGCGGAGCCGTTCGGATTGAACTGCACATCATAGGTCGCACGGTCCTCAAGATCCACATACTGTGTCGCAATCTGGCCGTTTTCGGAAAGCATCCGAATGAGTTCATCCGAAGCGTAGAAACGCCCTTCTCCATGGGAAATCGGAACGCTGTAGACCTCTCCGACTTCCGTCAGCGCAAGCCAGGGGGATTTGTTTGATGAAACCCTGGTCCGCACGATTTTGGACTGGTGACGGGAAATCACATTGTATGTCAGCGTCGGGCTCGTCACATCGGTCTCAAGAATCCTGCCGTAAGGTACCAGGCCGAGCTTGATCAGCGCCTGGAAGCCGTTGCAGATTCCGAGAATCAGGCCATCGCGGCTGTCGAGAAGATCCGTGACACCGGCCTTGACAGAATCGTTTCGGAAGAACGCCGTGATGAATTTACCTGAGCCGTCCGGCTCATCGCCGCCCGAGAATCCGCCCGGAATGAAAACGATCTGGGATTCCCGAAGCTTTGCGGCGAATTCATCAACGCTTCTTTTGATGCCTTCGGCGCTCAGGTTGTTGATTACGTAAATTTCCGCCGAAAGTCCGGCGTCCCGAACTGCTTTTGCGCTGTCGTATTCGCAGTTTGTGCCGGGAAAGGCGGGAATCAGGACCTTCGGCTGGGCTTTTCTTAATACCGGCGCCATGCGGTTCTCCGACACATAGGAGAAATTCCGGACTTCGTCCTTTACTTCCGGGATGTTGCATGAATATACTGACTCGAGGCGGTTCTCGTACAGCGCTTCCGTCTCCTCATACGAAACGCTTTCCGTACCGAAACGGAATATCCGCTCTTCCGTAATCCGCCCGATTGCACAGCCCGGTACTTCTCCTTCCTGACTGCCCATCTCAAGAAGGAAAGAGCCGTACCGGCAGGAGAAAAGACCGGAAACGCTGAGGCCGTCGGCAAATTCAAAGCCGAAGCCGTTACCGAAACACTGTTTCATCACCGCTTCCGCGATTCCGCCGGCTCCGAGGGTATAGCAGGAAAGCGCCTGACCGGACTGAAGAAGATTATGAACCTGATGAAGAAGCCTGAGGAAGGAATCGGTTCCGGGGAGGCCGGATTCGTCGTATTCCGGCGAAAGCAGCACGACCCGGTTCCCGGCTTCCTTAAATTCCGGCGATACGATTTCCCCGCATTTTCCCGTTGTCACGGCAAAAGATACCAGGGTCGGAGGGACATCCAGCTTTTCAAAGGAGCCGCTCATCGAATCTTTTCCGCCGATCGCACCGATCCGGAGCGCTTTCTGTGCCTCAAAAGCACCGAGAAGCGCGGAAAGCGGCTTGCCCCAGCGTCTGCCGTCCGTTCCGAGACGCTCGAAATATTCCTGGAAAGTCAGGTAGACATCCGAAAACTCCGCGCCGCTGGCGATGAGCTTGCTGACTGATTCGATAACCGCAAGATATGCTCCGTGATACGGGCTCTTTTCTGAAATATACGGATTGTATCCCCAGGACATCAGTGAAACATCATCCGTATGCTTCTCTTCCATCGAAATCTTCTGGACCATCGCCTGGATCGGCGTGCGCTGGTATTTGCCGCCGAAAGGCATGAGAACGGTTCCTGCGCCGATCGTTGAATCAAAGCGCTCCGAAAGGCCGCGTTTCGAGCAGATATTCAGGTCCTGGGCCATTTTCCTGAGATTTTCGGAGAAGGAGCCGTGGATTTCTTTCTGATAGCTTTCAGGCTTCGCCGGAGTTATGCGGATGTGCTTTTCCGCACCGTTTGAATTCAGAAACTCCCTGCTGACATCGACGATCGTCTTTTTGTTCCACTCCATCACCAGGCGCGGTTCTTCTGTCACAACTGCAACCGGCGTCGCGTTCAGGTTTTCCCGGTCGGAAAGCTCCAGGAACCGGTCAACGTTTTCTTTTTCCACAACGACCGCCATACGTTCCTGCGATTCGCTGATCGCGAGCTCTGTTCCGTCGAGACCTTCGTATTTCTTCGGGACTTTATTGAGGTCAATCAGAAGGCCGTCCGCAAGTTCACCGATTGCAACCGATACGCCGCCCGCACCGAAATCGTTGCAGCGCTTTATGAGCTTTGTCGCTTCCGGATTCCGGAACAGGCGCTGGAGCTTGCGCTCTTCGGGAGCATTGCCCTTCTGGACTTCCGCGCCGCAATCTTCGACGGAATGTATGTTGTGGGCCTTGCTTGACCCGGTCGCGCCGCCGATGCCGTCGCGGCCGGTAGCGCCGCCGAGAAGGATTACGACATCACCGGGTGCGGGAACTTCACGCCGGACATTTTCCTGCGGTGCGGCAGCGATCACCGCGCCGATTTCCATGCG
>CACYBV010000084.1 GCA_902772745.1 uncultured Eubacteriales bacterium | reverse complement strand
GATTACATCGAGGAAAAGCTGTAAATGAAATGGAGTCCTGAGGAGCTCGAGTACGGTGACATCATCCGCGTGAAAATCGGCTCCGTCTACCACTACGGAATATTCATATCGGAAGAGGAGGTCATCGCCTTCGGATATCCGCCGCTTCGGATACGCGAGATCAGAGATGATCAGGTCCGCGTCGTTTCGACCGATATCGAGACCTTTTCTGCCGGCAATTTTGTCGAACGGGGCATCATGGACGCTTCGGAAAAACGGCGTGCGAAAACGCCGGAGGAGCGGGTGAACTTCGCAAAATCCCGGATCGGAGAAGGCGGCTACAGCCTCCTTCACAACAACTGTGAGCACTTTGCGAATGAATGCGTATTCGGCGAGCGCAGATCCTCCCAGGAAGATCATGCCCGCGCGCGGTGGAACAACCGGCCGCTTTTTTCGGTCTTTGTAATGGCGCTTCCCGAGGATATGCGGATTGAAAAGCTGTATCCGAAGGAGCGGAACCGGGAAATCCTGCTTACCGGGAACCGGGAAGTGAAAAAACAGCGCTATGCGGTCTGGAAGCTCCTCGAACAGGGCGTCTCGAGATGTTTTGGCTACAATTTCAACGACCTGCATTTTCATAAGAGCCGCGAAGGCAAATGGACTGCGGACGAATTCTGGTTCTCCCTCTCGCATACCGAGTCGGCGGCTGCGGCGGTTCTCTCGAACGCACCCTGCGGAATCGATATCGAGGACAGAAACCGCAGAAAGGAATATTACGAAAAATATCCGGAAAAGCTTCCGAAGCTTTTGAAACGTGTCCTGAGCGAAAAAGAAGAGATTGAAACGCCGGGGGAGACCCTCTCGACGGAAGACTTCATCAGGATCTGGACTAAAAAGGAAGCCATTTTCAAAGCCTGGGACGGGAAACGCTTCAATCCGGAACGGATCGAAACCGCGGATTTCCGGACGAAAACCTTCCGGATTCCCGCACTCCCGGATCTTGTGGTCTCTGTTTCGGGAGACCAGATGGACCAGATCACGGTATTCCTTTCGGAGAACGGGAACCTGGTAAAAATCCCCGATACGGAAACGGAGGAGCTTCTATGAAGGTTGCCCTCTGGATTATTCTCGGCTTACTGGCGCTGTACATGATATTTATCCTTGCACCGTCGGTGTTTTCCTTTCTCTACAGCTACGGCGGAAGAGAAGGAAAAGACCTCGACCGGGAACCGGAAAAATGGCTCAAAAAAACGCAGTATCGTGAGTACCTTCCCAGGATCACGCAGGGAAACCGCTGGTATCGGGAACTCCTCCCGGAAATGTCCGTCCACACGATCCGCTCGTACGACGGGCTGAAGCTTTCGGCGCATTACCTTGACCGGGGAATGAAAAAAACCGCGATTCTCCTTCACGGATTCCATACGAGCATCAGCAACAATTTCGGCGTAATCGGACAGGATCTTCTGTCGTTCGGCTTCAACCTGCTTTTTGCGGACCAGCGCTGCTTCGGCGGATCGGAAGGCGTTTTCTGCAGCTTCGGGCAGAGGGAACAGTACGATTTTCTGTCGTGGATTGAATATGCGGACCGGACGCTTCATGCGGAGGAAATCCTGGCTTTCGGCGTATCCATGGGCGGCGTGGCGGTTTCTTTCGCATCGGATAAGATCGAAAACCCGAAAGTGAAGCTCCTGGTGAGCGACTGCGCCTTTACCAGCATCTACGAACTTCAGATGCAGACCGCGAAAAACTTCCATGTTCCCGGGAAGGTGATGATGCCCTATGTGGAGCGCTTCGCGAAATGGTTTCTCAAAATCAACATCCGCCTGTCGACGGAATCGTCTCTTGTGAACGCGAAAGTTCCGGTTTTCTTTATCCACGGGGCGGCGGACGACCAGGTGCCCGTCGCGTGGGGCAGAAGAAACTTTGAAGCATGCTGTTCCGAAAAGGAACAGATGATTATAGAAAATGCCGGCCATGCGGTCGCTTACGCCGCGTCCGGCGCGGAGGGGAAAGAGCGCCTCCGCAAAAAAATCGATCAGTATTTTCATATCTGAAAGGAGATAAAAGAGTATGAAAGATTATGTGATAATGGCGGATTCCACCTGTGACCTCTCGGAGGATCTTCGGAAAGAGTTCGGGATTAAGGTCCTTGCGGGCCATGTGAATACACCGGACGGAAAAGAGTATGATGTGATGCCCGACTGGGATGCGAATTTCACCCAGGAGAGCTTTTACTCCGCGCTGAAGAAAAATCCGTCCGGCTTCCAGACCGCGCCTCCGAGCACCGGCGAATGCGCCGTGGCGATGGAAGAAGCCGTCAAAGCCGGCAAGGGCGTTATAATGCTCACCATTTCCTCTACGATGAGCGGCGCGTACAGCTTTGCCGTCGGCGGCGCGAAAATGGTGAAGGAAAAATATCCGGATGCGAATATTGTCATGGTGGACTCCCTTCGTTTCGGCCCGGGCTTCGGCCTGATGTGCTGCTGCGCCGGCCAGCTCCAGAAAGAAGGAAAGAGCATGGAGGAAGTGGTTTCGTGGCTTGAGGAAAATAAGGGCCGTTTCCATCAGGCCGGCTGGCTTGATGACCTCTCGTTTGTCGCGAAGAAAGGCCGGCTCACCCACGCGAAGGCGTTTTTCGGCACGCTTGCCGGCGTTAAGCCGATCGGCGAATTCGACTACAACGGCATGACGACCGTGATCGGCAAGGCTTCCGGCGCAAAGTCGGCTTATGCGGCGCTCCTTATCTATATCGAGAATACCATTGAAAATCCGCAGGACCAGGTCATCTTTATCGCGCAGACCGACCGGATGAAGCAGGCGCTTGTATATAAGCAGATGCTCGAGGAGCGCTTTCATCCGAAGGAAGTCCGGATCCTGGACGTTCATGTTTCCTGCGGCGTCAACGTCGGACCCGGCCTCATGGCGGCGTACTATATCGGAAAACCGATCAGTAAGGATCTCTCGGAAGAAAAGACGCTGATCGAGCGCGCGCTGAACCAGAGGAAATAACCCGAAAGAACCCGGTGCCGGGATCGCTTTTCTTCAGAGGAAGAAAGAAATGAAAAAACTCAGAAAACGACCCGCGATGCTGCTGTATGCCGTCTCCGGAATGGGCGTCAACATGCTGAACCTGATGATGGGCACCTACCTGTGCAGCGCGCTTCTCGTGGGTGGCTTCGGCAAATACGAAATTCCCTTTGAAACCTATACCGGGCACGATCTGGTAATCGCCGCGGTATGGGGGGCTTTTATTGTGATCGCGAAGATTATCGACGGCGTTATTGACGTCCCGATGGCTTCATGGACAGACCGGCTGAAATCCCGCTTCGGCCGCAGGCGCCCCGCGATTCTTCTGGGGTTCCTGGCGACGATCTCGTCATATGCGCTTTTTCTGGTGATTCCGAAAAGCGCGGGGGCCGGGCTCCTGAATACGATTTATTACGGCGTCCTGCTCTGCATTTTCTACAGTTTTTATACCCTGACGATGGTGACCTATTATGCGACGTTCACCGAAATCGTCGACAATGTCCGGGACCGGAACTTTATCGCGGCGGTGAAGTCTGTCTGCGATATCGCCTATTTCGTCCTCGGATATGTCGTGGTCCGGAAAATTCTCGACGGACTCAATATCCGGCAGGTGGCGCTTATTGTGCTGCCGATGGCGCTGACCATGGTGATCCCGATTCTGATGATCAAGGAGAACTCCACGCTTCCGGAAGACCTGCAGAAATGCGGCGGGGCGGGTGAAGGAGCAGACAAAACAAGGAAAAAGCGGGAAACGGCCGGGCTTTTGAAGTCGCTTCGCGCGACATTCAGAAACCGCACCTTTATTTCCTGGATGTCTGTATATGCCTGCATGACTTTCGGCGTACAGCTTTTCCTCGGAGGTATCAATGAGTATTTCAGCTACGTCGGCATGAATATGAAACTCGTGATGATCGCCGCTGTCGCACCGACTCCTCTGACGCTTCTTCTGTATCACCGCCTTTTGAAAAAGTACGGATTCGGTTTTTCTTTCCGCTATACGCTTCTGATGTTTGCCATAGCGATGTTTGCCCTGTTCGGCGTATCTTTCGTCACGGATTCTACGGTAAAATGGGTGCTTGCGATTGCATCCGGCCTGGTTTCTTCGCTTGCGCTCGGCTCGCTTTTCGCTGTCGCGTACTCGATTCCTGCGCAGCTTGCGGCTGATGAGGAGAAGCGCACGGGCATATCCAATTCCGCGATGTATTTTGCGGTACAGGGCCTGTTTACCGGCGTTGCGACGGCGCTTGCCGTCGGCGTGGTGCTGACCTCGCTCAAGGGTTATGAAGAACAGCGCTCCGGAAGTATTTTTTATATGACAATGATTTCGGGAATCGCGATGATTGTCGGATTCCTGCTTTCCTATATTCTTCCGCGTTCCATCGTGAAGATGGGGAAAGAAAAGAGCAGGGCAGATAAACTGTCCGGGGGAAAAGGGTAAAAAAGAACGAATGAAAGTAAGAAGGATCAACGGAACCGAATTCGAGAAGATGCTTAAGAACGGCCATGCCAACCTGAAGCTGCACGAGGATGAGGTCAATAAACTCAATGTTTTCCCGGTGCCTGACGGCGACACGGGTACCAATATGCGGATGACGCTCGAACACGGACTCCGCTCTGCGAAATCCGATCCGCATGTCGGCGTATACTTAAAAGGTCTCAGCGACGGCATGCTTCTCGGGGCACGCGGCAATTCCGGCGTCATCCTCTCCCAGATCTTCCGGGGGATTTATCTCGCGCTTTCAAGAGGCGGCGCCATCAATACCGGCGACATGAGAAACGCGATGATCCGCGGCTACCGGGAAGGATATACGGCGGTTGTAAAGCCTGTGGAGGGCACGATCCTCACGGTATCCAGGGAAGGCGTCGAAAATATCCGCACGCAGATCACGCGGCAGACGACGATCGACACTTTCCTCAGCATGTATGCGGCGGAGATGCGCAAAAGCCTCCTGAATACGCCGGAACTTCTGCCGGTCCTGAAGGAAGCCGGCGTCGTCGACAGCGGTGCTCTTGGCTATATCCTGATCGTTGAGGGAATGATCCGCTACCTGCACGGTGAAGAACTCGAGTTCAAACCGGCGCTTTCCGAGGGCGAAGAAGAGCTCCCCGTGGACAACGTGGACGATTCTCTCTTTAATGAAAACAGCGTGTTTGAGGACGGCTACTGCCTGACCTTTTTGCTGCAGCTGATGAAGGGCTCGGAGTACAACCAGAAATTCAAGCTCGACCAGTTCATCGATGACCTCTCGGCACTCGGGAATTCGATCGTCGCCGTACAGAACGACCGCAGGGTCAAAGTGCATGTGCATTCCATGAAGCCGCACCGGATCATCCGAGCAGCGCAGGAATACGGCGAATTCATCAGCATGAAGATCGACAACATGCAGATCCAGCACAACGAACACGATACGGTTTCGGTGAAGAAAACGGTGCACAAGCCCCTTTCGATCGTCGCTGTTACTA
Organism: uncultured Eubacteriales bacterium; assembly: GCA_902772745.1. GTDB lineage: Bacteria > Bacillota > Clostridia > Lachnospirales > Lachnospiraceae > UBA1267. The sequence continues at coordinate 81 of CACYBV010000084.1, read as the reverse complement.
ACGGGGCAGGCATGAAAAAAACTTATGAAGAGCTTGGATGCGACTGTGTGCTTGAAGGCGGTGCGACGATGAACACGTCTT
>CACYBV010000083.1 GCA_902772745.1 uncultured Eubacteriales bacterium | reverse complement strand
TTTGCGGAGAAGTACCTGCGTCAGGGCACGAAAATGCTTGTAACCGGCCGTATCCAGACGGGCAGTTACACCAACCGGGATGGCCAGAAGGTCTATACGACCGAAGTCATCATCGAAGATCAGGAATTTGCCGAATCCAAGAACGCCTCTTCCCAGAGCGGATCGGGCAGCGGTTCGGGATTTGCCGGCAGTTTCCGTGAAAGCGAATCCGCGGCGCCGATTCATGCGCCACTGCCCGATGCAGGCGACGGATTCATGAACATTCCGGACGGAGTCGATGACGAAGGGCTTCCGTTCCAATAATTAATTGGAGGTTCACTATGGCATACAATAGAGCTGATGCGAAATCGGGCGACGCTCCCTTCAAGAAGCGCCCCATTCGCAGAAAGAAAAAAGTCTGCGTATTCTGCGGTTCCGCGGAAGGCGCCGGCGTAATCGATTACAAGGACGCTGCAAAACTCAAAAAGTACATCTCTGAACGGGGCAAGATCCTTCCCCGCCGCGTGACCGGCACCTGCGCCACGCACCAGAGAGCCCTTACGACAGCCATCAAGCGCGCGCGTCATATCGCTCTTCTGCCCTACACGGTAGAATAAGGGATTCGGCGCCCGGACGCCGGGCTGAAGAAAATGTCCTCCCCTTCTGAGACGCTTCCAGGTCTCTTCAGGGGAGGGCATTTTCTTCAGCCCGGCTGTTTATCGCTGTCAGGCCCTGTTTCGGACGCGCAGCGGCTTTTCAGCCGCCGACGCGCGTACCGCAGTTCAGGCAGAATTTGTCGTTTTCCTTCAGGGGGCTTCCGCAGACTCTGCAGGTTTTCGGTCCCATCACGGTAGTTTCACCGGGCTCGGCAGCAGGGCGGGAGGCGGACCGGCTGTAATCCGGTGTGCCGAAGTTCGGGGCGACGTACTTCTGATCCTTCAGCTCTGAAGTATCGGCGTGCAAAGCATCTGAGTCTGAACGGTTGTACTGCGAAGTACCCCGTTTCGAAGTGTCATATTGCGAAACGCCCGAATCCGAGATGTCATACTGCGAACCATCCTGATTCGAAGTGTCGTATTTCTGACCGCCGTAATTCAGCTGATCCGGCTGCGGGTGATAAAGATATCTCTGCTTCCGCGCCCGGCGCGGAGCCCGCTTCAGGGAATAAGGGAACTCAAAATCGGTCTTAATCTTTTCTATGTCTTCCGGTTTTTTCAGCTTTTGGTTGATCTCCATCGTATTTTTCACAAGGAGGATGATCTGCATGAAGCCTTCATAAATCAGCCGGAAGACAATCGGTCCGACAAAAAGAACAATGAGTCCAAGCGGCGCCAGGCTGTCAAAATCGAACAGATCATCCTCGAAGTATCTATCTCCCCGGCTCATCAGCATTAAGAAGCCGACCATGATACAGGCGAGTGTACAGAAGACATAGAAAAATTTGATCGTTTTCTCAATGATGAGAAATTTCATGTTCAGGATGTCATGAAGCACCTTGAAGAATCCGGGCAGCCGGTCTCTCTTTTTGTCCGGAAGCACAAAAATAAACAATACAACCGTCCCTCCGAGGGCAAGGCCCAGTCCTGCAACAATCGCTATCAAAGCCGGCATTTTCAGTTCCTCCTGTGGTTTGATTTTCAAGAAGCGATACCGCGTCCGATAAAAACCCGTACCGCTTCTTCGGTATCAGGCGATACGGATTTACAGAGTTTATCATACCACATCTTTCCGCGTTTTCAACCGCAAATATTCTCTCTCTAAAACCAAACGGCCGTTTTATTCCTCATAAGCCATTTCGTTCACATCGGAAAAAGTCCCGAGAGGATCATCCGAGAGAACACACATCAGTACAAAACACTCATACGGATTGGTTACATAAATCTGTGAAAGCCAGCACTTCTGGAGCCGCTCATTGGCCCCTTCGATGAATGCCTCGAAACGTCTGCGCCGGTTGCGGTAACTGTCCAGCTCCCGCTGCGAAAACACAAAGAAATACAGGGTCAGAAGGTCGTAGCGGTTTGCCTCGGTACGGCCTTCGAGAATGTCTGCGATCCGCTGTCGATGGATTCGGTAGCCGTTGAACTGTTCGTTCAGATGCGAACGCCTGACCGGGATCAGGTTGTCGTGCCGGTCTCTCGGAACGGCGGAATAAAGCACTTTTTCCACATCATACCCGCTGATGTCTTCCGCAGTATAGACTTTACGCTTCTGCCCGGACCGGGAAATCCCGTAATGCGAGATGGTTTTTTCGTCCTCGATCGCATTGAAATAATCCGCAACCGTTTCCCTCGTTTCCTGATACAGCCCGGTAAAGCATTCGTATACCGACCTGCTGACCGCCGACCGGTTGTCGGGCGTCTTCAGTTTCAGCACATAACGGATCAGCGCCGCATCGCTGTTCAGGTTCCTCACGGCCTGGCGCAGGCTGATCGTGTATTCGTCATAAAGCATTCCGAGATCGGAAGCTCCCGGATCGGTTTCCGTATAGATCCGCATCAGGCTCTCGTATTTCGGATAAGAATATCCGTTTTTATAACAGTACCAGCAGATGACTTCAAACGGATCCTTGGCGTTGATGCCCTGCTCGCGGATCCCCTTCCGCAGGAAATCATTGACCTCTTCGACCGTCATCGAAAGCCCGAAGCCCAGAAGGAACACGACCTGGCGGCTGACCGTGCTCTGCGTCAGCCAGTTTTTCACGAGCGCCGACAGGCGTGTCGTCTTCGGCGTAAAAGACGCCGGCGTATGGGTTTCATGAAAGCTGTCGATGATGGTCTGCTGATAATCTTCCGGCGGAACATTCGCATAGTCCCCGGTCATTCCCGTCTTCTCATAAATATAGCGCTTCAGGTACTCACCGAAAGGGACAAACTGGATCTGTTTCTGGATCGCTTCGTAAATCAGCTCGGAATCATCGGTTTCAAAGCGGGCGCTGTCGACGGTCCGATAGAGGATTTCCCAGGCGTTTCCGGTAAAATCCAGGATATTGGCGGTTTCTTCGGACATTTTTCTTTCCTCCCTTCCGGGAATCAAACTGAAAGCCGTCAGGATGACCCGGATTACTAAAAAGTGTTTCTGAATCAAATCCCTGTGTTTTATTTGACTGCGGTCATATTGTTCAGAAGCAGGGTTCCCTCACCCAATGGATCATATTCTATTCTGAGATAATTCGCTCCTGAAACATCAATTTCTATCTCTTTCATCGGGTTTTTCGGATTGACATCTGATTTATACAGTTCCCTGTTTTTTTCCGGGTCATCTATCAGAAGCCTCCCATTATACTCTGTATATGCTGCGTCTTTGTAACAGGTGTAAGAAAGATGCAGCGTTGTGTATTTCCCGCCGAGATAATATACCGTACAGCCGGTATTGTAATCATCCCCGTACAGTGTGATCGATCCTTTCCAGTTTATGCCGTCGGCTTCATAATCGTTTCTGAGAACATTTGCCTGACGCACTCTTCCGATCTCGGCTTTTTCGTCCGCAAACACATATTCTTCCGGCAAATCCAGTACATTTGTTTTTTCTATTTCCTGGTCCGGGTCTTTGGCCGCTCCCAGGTCCTTGAGCATAATCGTTCCCTCATCCAGCGGATTATACTTTATCATAAATGCATAAACTCCGGTGACATCGATATTGATTTCTTTCGCACAATCCCTCGGATGCACCTCGGCTTTGTATAATAACCGGCCCTTTGTATCAGATATTTCAATTGTTCCACGATAGTCTGAATATGCCGCGTCCCTGTTGCAGGCGTAGATCAGGTGCAGTTTTTTATATTCACCGCCAAGATAAAACACTGTATAGCCGTCATATGAACTATCGCCGTAAAGGGTAATCGCTCCTTTCCAGTTCATACCGTCGGATTCATAATCATTCCTCACTGCGTTTATCTGTCTGTTTCTGCCTATCTCGGAATCTTCTTTCGAAAACATACGGACTTCCGGCAATTCCAGCATATTGGTGCGGCGAATCTCAGTTTCCGGGTCCCTGACTGCAATAAGGTCTTTCAGCATTACCGTCCCATTTTTTCCAGGATTATATTCTACTCCGATTTCACTTATCCCGGTGATGTCGATATTAATTTCTTTGGCGTCATCTCTCGGATGGATTTCTGCATTGTACAGCAGTTTGGAACTGTCTTTCGCATTCCATATTTTTATATGACCGGTAAAATCCGAATACTCTGTGCCCCGGTTGCATGCATAAATCAGGTGCAGCCTGACATATTCTCCGCCGAGAGAATATATCACATATCCGTTATGTGAGTATTCACCGGCAAGCATGGTCGAGCCCTTCCAGTTCATTCCGTCCGAATAGTAGTCGGCCATTTCCGTTGATAATCCATAGGATTCCTTCGGGCTCAGCTTGGCCAGATCCAGAACATCCTCTGCTGCTGTTTCTTCATTTTCGGATGCAGTATCGTTCGGAGTGTCCAATTCCTCTTCAGATTCCCTTTCATCTGCTGAAGTTGTCGGCTCCGTTTCCGGCTCTTCCGTCGTCGGCTCCGTTTCCAGCTCTTCCGTCGCCTTCTCCGTTTCCGGCTCTTCCGTCGCCGGTTCCGTTGTTTCCGCCTTCTCCGTCACCGGTTCTTCCGTCGTATCATACTCCTCCGCAGTTTCCGTATCTTCTGTCGAGCCTTCCTGCGGCTCTTCTGTCCCGTATTCCGCTGCTGCCGGCTCTTCCGTTATTTCCGGCTTTTCCGTTGCTGCTTTTGTCTTTTCTTTTTCCGTCCGGGAGACAAATACCGGCTCTTCTTTCGTGCTTTCCTTCGGGCCGAAGAACAATTTATACCCAAGGAAACCGCCGCCTGCAAGAAGCAGAACCAGCGCACAGATCAGCCCGACAACCAGGCCGGTCCTTTTCTTTTTCTCTTTCGGCTGATCCGGTTCATTTTGCCGCATCCCCGCGGGTCCGGACTGTTGCTGCAGTCTTCCCTGCGGATTATTATCGCTGTTCGCCTGCGGCCGCATCGCCGTATGATTTGGCTGAACTGCTGCGGGACTTGACTGAACTTCTGCGGGATTTGCCTGCATTCCCGCAGGATTCTGACGCATCGGCACAGGATTCGGCCATACTGCTCCCGCTGCCCCCGGATACACCGGCTGAACGCCCGGCGCCCGACTCACTGCAGTTCCCATGTTCCCCGGTGCCGGTGCAGCCGCCTTTTTTCCCGTCTGAAGCATGATCAGTGCATTCTTCATCGCCGCCGCCGTACGGAATCGCTTCCGGGGATCCGGCGCGCAGGCGGTCAGGATAATCTCGCTGAGGCCCTTCGACGCATTGCAGGGAGGCGGCAGCAGTTCGCCGCTGAGACGCCGGTTCAGCGCCTCCATCCGCTCGCTGTGGCTGTGAAGGCTTTTTCGGACATCCAGAAAAGGAAGTTTGCGGTTGTTGGCCAGAAAATACAGCACCAGGCCAAGCGAGTAGATATCGACGCTGGAAGTATAGGAGGTTCCCCGGTAAACTTCCGGCGCCATATAGTTCACAGTCCCTTTCTGAGACAGGCCGGCTGTCGTATGCTCCAGGGTCCTTGCGATTCCGAAATCGCCCAGCTTGAAGCCGCCGAAAGCATTGACGAAAATATTTTCCGGCTTGATGTCCCTGTGAATAACATTCCGTTTTGCGCACAGATCGAGCGCGGTGCACAGATCCGTTCCGAGACGGATGATTTCCTGCTCATCCAGCGTTTTGTCGCTGATATATTTTGTAAAAGGCGTCAGGAGTTCCATCCGGATGTAAATGTCCCAGCCGATTTCACCCTGTCTTTCAATGACACGGTAATCCTCGACACTGACTATATTTTCCGTGCCCTTGAAAGAATTCATCAGCTGGATTTCACTGACAAATTCATTCACGACGCCGTTCAGATAGGTCCTGGACTGGCTTTCCGTCAGTCCCTCCGAACGCAGGGAGTCCATCTCCGAAGGGTTCTGCGGAATCGAAATCACCTTTACGGCCGCACGGCTCGAAATCCCGGCTTCCTCATGGACCGCTTCGTATACCACGCCGTAAGAGCCCTGTCCGATTGTTCGGACAATCTGCCATCCCGGCCAGATATTCTGCAAATTCACTTCACTCATCTTCTTACCTTCCGCTCTTTTTCAGTTTTTTACCTGCACACTTCGCATACAATTACCGTAATGTTGTCATCGCCGCCGTACATCAGGGCCCGTTCAATCAGTTTTTCCGCTGTCTGCTCTATCGGATTTCGCCGCAGGATCCGATGGATTTCCGAAGTGGGAACCATGTCCGTCAGGCCGTCGGAGCAGATCAGGAAGCGCTGTGCAGCCCGATAAGGAAGGCTGCCGATGTGCGGCTGAATCATCATTTCCTCCGGCGGAATCCCCAGGCACTGCGTCAGCAGCGGTTTTCTGCCGCCAAGCGGCATTGAAAAGGAATCATCCGTCGACAGCTGGCGGAGTCCGCGCCGCTCCGCAAGAAAAATCTTGCTGTCACCGATGCAGCCGATCAGGATTTCCTCTGCGGAGAATACCATCACCGCTGCAGTGGTTCCGACGGACTGCAGTTCGTTTTCTGCGGCAAAGCGGCAGATATCATCATTGCTTCGAAGGAACAGTCCCCGTATCTTTGCGCAGCTTCCGAGCTGTTCCGGCGGCGTCTTCGATGCTTTTTCCGCCGCAATGAACGCTGCATCTTCTCCGCACTGTTCGCCGCCCATCCCGTCAAATATGCCCAGAAGAAGCGGTGCTTTCACCGCCGTTTCGCTGACGCCGAAGATTTCGTGTTCCGTGCCCTTCCTTAAAAACTTTCCCTCCATCGACAGATTGTCCTGGTTGACGGAGCGTCTCTTTCCGATATCCGTGCCTCCGCAGTAGCGAATGATATGTTCCATAAATGTTTCCTTTTTCCGTATCAGGTATACTGCACTGCTCCGGTGAATCCGCAATCCTTTTTCCGGCTTCACTGTCTTTTCTGCCGCGTCCTAAGCCAAACCGGGTTCTTTCCGCACAGAACAGTATTTCGTTATGGCAAGTGTAGCATATCCCCGACGCCGTTCCGTAAGCACTGTTTTACAGGATCATCCGAAAAAGGCTCGGCAAATCGACAGAAAAGGAGCATATCCAAAAGGAATGCTCCTTTTCTTTAGTAATTCTGTCAGTAAAACGAAATGAAAAGCCGCACGTTCCTCATCACTTCCCGAGTTTTTCAAGAAGCAGTGCCCGAAATCGGGTTTCATCCATCTCTGAAAGCTCCGTATTCCACGACCGGTCCCGGTTTGTAAGCGTAAAACGTATTTTCGGTCCATATACTTCCACGTCATGGATGTGATATGCTTCCGCCATCTCCCGTGCCCGGGCGATGGCGTCAATCAGATACTGAACAGATTCCTCGGAACTCAGGTCTGTAAGGTCCTTTTCTCCGTACTGTTCGGAAATCCTGTCCATGACCTTCTGGTAAAAGTCATCGGTTATCCGCTTTTCCTTTATCAGCCTGGTCCCTCCGAGCGGGCTTTCTGATCTTGCATAGCTGCAGACGATCGTAAAGCTGATCGCATTTTCATCCTGTGTTTTGGCGGTATACAGAATGAAACCCGATTCCGGGTCCTCCTGCGGGCCTTCGACGGAGAATTCCGCATGATATGACGAAAGGTGGTTCCGGACCGCGTCATCCCAGTCAAAGTCCGCCGCGGTTTTATCTGAGCAGGCAGAAAGCAGGATCAGGATCAGAGCCCCCCCCGCAGCCAGTATTTTTCTAAGAATCTCTTGTTTCATACTTTTTCCGCTCCGGATGCAGCCTGCTTCCTGAAATAAAGGAACAGAATGACCGCAGAAATCAGCACAGCCGCTGTGGAAAACAGCTGTCCGTTCGAAAAGCCGAAATGGGTTTTGTCTGTGTCCCGCAAAAATTCCAGACCGAAGCGGATCAGACCGTAACCGCCCATGAACAGGCAGTACAGGACACCGCGAAACCGAGCCTTTACCCCGGGAAGCATCAGGACTGCAAGCAGCCCGAGGTCCAGCGCACACTCAAAAAGCTGCACGGGAACAATCCATGGCCGGTTTCCGTACCAGACGGCTATTCCCTGACAGCAGCCGCGCATAAAGCAGCCCAGACGAATAAACGAGAGCATCAGAAGTCCCGCAGGCGTGCAGAAATCCGTAAATCCTTTCCTCGGGATACGCAACATCAACGCGATCAGGGGAATCGCCGCAGGCATGAAAAACACAGTGCCGAAAAAGGAAACGCCCGCAAGGTCCGGCCCGTTTTTGAGCACGCTTCTGAAATTTTCGAGGATGTACAGAAGTTTCGCGCCGATAAAACCGAAGACCGCAAGAAGAATGCCCGTAATTACGGTTTTCAGGGCTCCGATCCCGCTGTCCTTCCTCCCGGCAGTCAGGAGGATGCTCATCCCGGCTGTTCCCAGGATCATCATGATCCAATAAAACGAGAGCCTGAAATTTCCGATCCGAAGGTCGGGATAGCGGAAGGTCCCTCCGTAGCGGACAAAGGGAAGGGTATAGTCCAGGCTGTCCCGCGTAAGCGCCTGCAGGGAAAATACCAGCGAAAGCGCCAGCACCAGAACGGCGCAGCACAGCGGGATCAGGTAATCATATGGTTTCTTCATAGAACGCTGTCGGCGCGGCATCATCTTCCGCCCATGCCTCCGCCCGGGGTTCGCCTGCCCTGGGTAATGTGATAGAAGAAGCTGTCGGTTTCATGCGTCATCCAGGTATATTCAATGAAATCACTCGCCCCGTAAAGCGCATAATAGTAGACGATTTCCTCTCTGGATACCGCTGTCAGAAGCGTTGACAGGGTCGCGCCGAGCGGAACCTCTGTCATATTGAATTCCGTGAAATGATTTTTTCTCGCTTCGGGAGCCACCTCAAACTTGACCCATTGCCCGAGCTGTGTGCCAAGCGCCGAAACCCAGTCGCCGGCAATCGAATAGCAGATCAGGTTCCCTGTTCTGTTCGCATAGTCCATAAGCACCAGGGTTTCGTCAATATGCAGGATTTTCCCCATGGCCTGAATCGGTTCGAAAACGCCCTGGGTCACATAGT